>JAURHZ010000071.1 GCA_030833025.1 Armatimonadota bacterium | reverse complement strand
ATTGGTATCTTTTCCGGTGGGCTTTACGTCAATGCGCTTACGGGCTTCAAGCCTCTTGGGCGAGTGATTCCCATCGGGGGATTGGCTTGGATCATCGGTTGGTTTCTCCTTGCTTTCGCGGGTGCTGGTAAGCAAGTGGACCAAAGGACTGGCGCCTGATTGCTTCCTGTCTATGACGACAATCCAGGCAAGCGGCGCCCTTTAGTCACTTGGCTTATCGCTGCATCATGTTCACTTTTGTTTTTGGTTCAGATTTTGCTCTTGCATGGACAGATACCCGTAGCTGGTGGGATGGGAGACACGCCACCCTGGATGCCACTAGGGCTTGTCTTCAGTACCTGCAACCTCTTCGTGCATGCTGATTTCTGGCATCTTGCTGGAAACATGCTCTACCTACTGATCTTTGGCAACAACATCGAAGACCTCTATGGGAAAGCACGGTATGTCGGCTTCTATGTTCTCTGCGGCCTTGCTGGAACCATTAGTCATTGGTTAGTAAATCCAGATCAGACCGTTGTTGGGGCATCCGGAGCAATATCGGGTGTGATGGGTGCATATATGGTTGCGCATCCAGATGCGCGGATTCATTCGATGCTCGGGCCAATAAAAGTCAAGCTCAAAGCCGTTACGTGGATTCTAATCTACGTGGTGATGAACATCGCAGGGGCGGCGTTTCTTACGGATGGAACAACATCGTTTGTGGCACACCTTGGAGGCATCGCAACAGGAACACTGCTAACCTGGCTTTGGCTCTCAAATCGCCGGCAGTCAGCCTAGCTATTTACTTGGCTCCGCTCACTCTCGTGTATGTGTCGTTGACTTCGCAAAACGGGTTGTTGAATGCCGATGAGGCAGATGCAAATGAACACTGCTAACATGGCCTTGGTTTTCCCAGCGGAGTTGATGATGCTGGACCAAATTTCAGCACTTTAGGGGATCTGCGACCATGCAAAATCCGGAGCGTTGGCTAGGCGACATTCTCTCATCAGCCATCACCGCTGCAAATGGCATTCTGGTTGACCCATTGATGCAAAAATCTATTGCTCGCATCACCAAGAGTCTCTCATTTGGCAAAGCATCCCCGCGAATCCTGATGCTGGACACCGCGGTCATTAATGCCTGGACGCTGCCGGGAAACACAATCCTCATCACACGGGGCCTCGCGATTTGGGCGGAAACAGATGACATCCTCGCCGGTATCATTGCACACGAACTTGGCCATGTTGAGCGGCACCATGCCTGGCGGCAGCTGAGTCAATCTGTTCTCCTCAAGGTCATCGTCGATCGGATTCCTACTAAGGAGCGCTCTCTGCGACTGTTACTGAACGGGATTACCATTCTGACCGCACTTAGCTGGTCCCGATCGCATGAGCTTGAAGCCGACCGGTTTGCCACGGAGCGGCTTGCTAAGGCTGGTTTCAGCCACGATGCGTGGTGGCGCTTTCTCGATGACCGCGCAGAGTCAAGTCCAATCGCCGAGCTTCTTTCTACGCATCCATCGGATGCAACTCGTGTTCGAAATCTAAAATCCGATTACAGCGATCGCGTGCACATGCAGTTTTCTCCGGAAACAGTTGCCCGACTAAGAAGCGAACGCCTTGGGTTTCAATCCCGTGGCGCACGACAACGGCATCGGGCTACAAGCAAGCCATGGAATGCATTAGCCATCTATCGTCAGCGCCTTCACAAAACATTTTCACCGCAAGCGCTACTAGTCCCGCTCCAGCGCCTCATCATTTGGAACGTTCCCATCAACGACCTCGCCATTTTGGTCGTCGCTGGTCATGTCTTCGCACTGCAAGAGCAGCTCGGCGATATCCTCGCGACGCTAAGCAATAGTCTTTCGATTATTGATGCTGACAACGCCCCCCGTGCCGCACCGCTGCTCGACAGGGCTATCGCAAGCGCCAGTCGGGCACAAACTGCGATTGGGCTTGTTCTTGCCGATGTCCATACACGTCTTTCGGAACCACCTGGCCGGGCACTCGCCGCAAAAGGAACCCGCTTTGCTGTGCGGGAGGGGCTGCTTCTCAAAGCACAACAGGAACTTGACACAGCCTTTGGAGCTATCGGTAGGCTGGATGTCCTGGTAGACACAACCCGGCTGTTTCAAGCAACAGCCCGTATACAGCAGGTCGTGTCGTACAATGACGCCCGTAATGCAAGTGTCGCGTTATTAAAGCTGGATGATATCGACATCACGTTACCTGAGGATCCTGTGCAGGCAACCGTGGTGATTCTTCGCAGAATTCTGACCATCGAAAATCCGAGACATCGGACGGGCTTTGCGTATGTCGATACAATTGAAGTTGCTGTCGACGCCGCGATTGAGCAGGGATGTGCGTGGAGTGTAGCGCGGTACCTGGATGCTTTGGCTGCAGAACTTGAGGGGATTGAGCGTTGATGACCATCCGACGGATGCTTTGGGGAGTGATGATTCTGGCTGCGCTGCTCTGCCTTATTCCCACTGCCAACAGGTTTAGGACCGAACAGCGCAATCGCCGCGTTGAAATCGCTCTCGACATCACAGAAGTCGCAAATTAGCCGCAGCCGAAGGAAAGCCGCTCACTGACACGCTAAGCCGTCTCAAAGATTCCGGAGCAACGAGTGTCCTTGTTCAGGAAGACACCCTAGACAGCCTGCGTGATCTTGGAATTATTGAAATACTTCCCTCCACCAAGCATCAAACAACGCTGATGATTGTGCATCAAAGGCAATTTGACCGAATCAAGCAAAACCTGGAGAACCGGACGGCTGTTCAGATGGCCATTCCAGAGCAGTTTTCGGGGACCGATTTGGAGGATGCCGGCATAGTGGTTTCGGATCGCTGGGATGCCATCAAGGACCTTGGCGTTGGAATTGATCCTGAAGTAGTCGATCTTGTGCGTAGTTCAGGGCTCTCCGTTGTCGGCCGCGTTGGCAACAACCCAAACCCATCGGATTCCCGTATCGCTTCGACGCTTCAGAGCATCCGGGATTTGAAGATCGAGACCGTGATCTTTTCTGGAATGTCCGTCTTAGGTGCTGGAAATCGCTACAAAGAGACTGTTGAGCATTTGTCGGATGAACCAAAGCTTCGTTTCGGTAGTGTGGAATTTGGTAAGCAAACTGGGGATGCATCCCTTGTAAAGCAAGCTCCTTATAACACGATTCGAGTGCATACGATTACATCGAGTGAAATGGCAACAGCCACTCCAGGCGCTAACATCCAACGCTTTGCCCTAGCCGCTCGTGAGCGAAACATACGCTTACTCTTTGTTCGTCTCTTTCTCGATGGTGCCGATCCAGTAGACAATGCGACATCCTACCTATCAGGTCTGCGAAATGCCCTTTACCGTTCACAGCTCGGCGTGGGTACTGCTCGCACGTACACGCGTATCGGGAACCCCTTTCTCGGTCGTGTTGCTGCCGGTGTTGTGATCGTGTCTGGGATTGCATTACTGCTTGACTTTACGTTTGGCTTTCTGACAATAAAGGCTGCTCCAACCATGATCGGGGCGAGTATTGCACTGATAGCTGTCGTATTTGTGACCAGTGTCATGCCTGCTTTGAAACTCGTTTCCCTGATAGGTGCCTGTGCCTTGCCATCCCTTGGCGTCGCAATCCTGCACCCTGAATTTGTGATCCCTGGGTCTACAACTATCAAGCGCCTGCTTTTGGTGTTCGCCGTAACGATGCTTGGTCCTCTCACGGTTGTAGCAATCCATGCAGACACGCTGTTTTTGGTGAAGGGGGATGTGTTTCTCGGTGTCAAATTGACATTGATTGCACCTCTTATTGTCGCAGCACTTCTCCACGGGCTAAACATTAGGGCTGATAGTCCAGCTGGATTGGCTACGGTCGTTCGTGACCGCGTGACAATGCTGGTGGACATAAGCCGCAACCCAATTCTTATCTGGCAGGTCTTGCTGGGTGGTGGTGTTCTCGTCGCGCTAGCGATTATGTTGATGCGGAGTGGCAACGAGTCCAGTGTTGGCGTTAGCTCAATCGAACTTCAGCTTCGGTCACTTTTGGACCGCATCCTGTTTGTGCGGCCGAGGTTTAAGGACATTTTGTTCCAGCCATTTGTGATGCTTAGTCTAGTCCTTGCTGGGACAAAGTGGCCACTTCAACGGGTTACTGCAATCCTTGCATCGATTGCCCTTGCATCGATGGTGAACACCTTCTGCCATCTCCACACGCCGCTTGTGATCAGTGCACTGCGTGTTGCGTATGGCGTCATCTTTGGGCTGATAACCGCAGCTGTTGTCAAGCGTATTTTAGATCGATTTGGACTGGTGAATCGTGAGGAGGCCGTGGTTGCGTAAAGCCGCCATTCTTGGATATTACGGCTTCAAAAATCTCGGGGATGAAGCGGTTCTCGCCGGCATCCACGGGATGTTGTCACAGGCAACGAACGGTTCCGCCCACGAGTTGATGGTTCTCTCTGCCGACCCTGAATGGACTACGCAGCGTCATCCAGGTGTGACCTCCATTAGCCGCTTCGGTCTACGTAAATTCCGTGCACAGCTGAAGGGGACGGACACTTTCATCCTCGGAGGCGGTTCTTTGCTCCAGGATGCGACAAGTCTACGTTCGGTTTTTTGGTATTTTCTGGCGGGGATGCTTGGTGGGAGCGCAGCACGTCAAACCATTTGGTGGGGGCAGGGTATCGGACCACTAAGTCACCCCGTGGCACGCAAGCTGACCGGAATTCTTGCGAAACAGGCCGCGGTTGTCACGGTGCGTGACGATGCAAGTAAAGCCCTTTTGTCATCCTGTGCAAATGGCCTCAGCATCGATGTATGTGCGGATCCAGCGTTTTACCTAGGACATCTCAGTGACAAAACCCACACGGATCAATCTGGCATTTGCTATAGTCTCCGCTCCTGGAAGGGGAAGTCGCTTAAGTTTCCTACCGATGTGATGGATGGAGCGTGGCACCTCCCGATGCATCTCCCGGATGATGTTCAGGGGACAGCTGGTGAAATGAACTGGGATGCTGGAGGGGCAAATCCGTTTCCGAGCGTGATGTCGGCCATCAGTGGGTGTCGCGCGGCTATTTCCGTGCGCTTACACACACTAATCCTTGCGGCGGCGGCTGGTCGTCCCGTGCTTGCGATTAGTTACGACCCTAAAGTGGATGCCCTTGCCGCGCAGCTTGGATCTCCGTGTATACCTTTTGATCTGGCTACCCCTGAACGTATTTCCAGCGAATTAGCATCGCTAATTCGAGATACAGCGAGCGTGGGTAGCCAATCGATGCGCTTAGAGCTTGCTGCAAAGTTGGCCGAAAGTGCGCTGTTGCCTCGGCAGCGTCTGGATGGTCTGTATGGTCGCTGAAGTGCTTGCCATTTTGCCGCTGAGTGCATTGATTGGGATGCCAATTCAAGATGTTCCACCTCCGGCTACCTTATCTGGAACCCAACAGACAAACGGCACGGAGATGCCTCCAAAAGATGCTGCAAAAGAGAAAGCTAAGCTCAAAGTCGATGGCCTAGGCGGGAACGCGGATGGCATTATCGGTCAGTCTGGCAATGGTGAGCGCCTCTTTGGAGCCTGGGCACGGGGGCTGAATGTCTCGGGTGGGTGGAACCTTGTCGCGAGAGCAAACAATGTCGATGGAAGTCAACAGGCTCGGGACTGGTTTAACTTTCAGAACAACAACCAGTTTCTCAATAATTCAACGCTCGGGCCATTCCAACAAAACCTCAACGTAGGCATCAGTGGAAAGCTATTCAACACGGTTGATGTCAACGCCAACCTCTCGAACAACCGGATTCGCTCAAGCCTATCCCAGCTGATGCGGATGCATTTTGACTCTTCAAAGGGAACGGTCATAGATGTCGGGGATGTATCGGCAAGCCTTTCCGGGAACGAGCTCATCCCGTTTTCCAGAAATGTTCAGGGCATTAAGTATCAGCGTGATCTGGGTTCAGGCAGTAAGGTGGCGACAATTGCCAGTGTCACCCGTGCGCTCACACGCCGTAATTCGTTTGTCGGGCAGGGGACAACGGGGCCGTATTACCTTGGGGGCTCCCAAATTGTCCCTGGCACCGAACGCCTCTCCCTAAACGGTCAGCCGCTAGATTCAGGCGTTGACTACGATGTCGACTACCAGCTCGGAATCATCCGGTTCCTTAAAGGTCGCATCATCAATCGTGCTGATACGGTTGAGTACACCTATGAGCTGATGAACTACAACAGTGGGCGCGGAGTGCTTACGGGTTTTCGGTGGGATCTTCCGCTTCAGGGTGGGCGAAATGTAGGCGTGACGATGCTGCGTCAGACGACTTCCGCTACAGGAAATAGGTCCGGTACGGTCACCGAATACTATCCAGTCAGTGCGGTTGTCTCTACGCGGTATACGCTTGCATCGCCAATTGATGCGACAGCGCCTGTCGAAGTCCGCTACCAAGAACGTTTGTTGGTTGAAGGCATTGCTGCTGATTACTTCATCAACCGAGAGCTGAACTACATTCAGCTGCGACGCCCACTCCCACCAGATACATCCCTTACGGGTATCTCCAGCCTTCGTATTACCTACAAACCTGTTCGCCAGCAAGGTATCGGCGGCGACCGTCAGGTGGTTGGTGTTGACACGCAGGTGCCGGCTGGCGTCAACGGGATGGTAAAGCTACAGGTTGGTCAGAGTGAAGGAATTTCTGCAGCGACGAGTGGCAGTGGTGTCGATATTCAGACACGCTTTGCCAGTAGTGAGAAGCAGAAAAACAATAGGTGGAGTGTTTCCACAGGCATCCGAAATGTTGGATCTGGTTTCTCAAGTGTTGACTCGACAGCAGGCGCATTCCTACGAACCGGTCGTGAGTTGAAGACTCAGTGGAGGTTTTCGCCTTCTGAAGCGACTGATCTCAGCGGTAATTTTCTCACCAGCCAGTTTCCGAACATCTACAGTACATCGACATCCGGAACCACACCGACCGCACCGACATCGTTGTCAGATTCGACTGGTCTCGGCTTTACCGTAAGCCAAAAGCTGAAAGCCCCGAAAGGCGGCCAGGCTCCCGTCCTTCGTGCAAGTCATAATCAGACTGGCCAGCGCCTGACCTATACCTCGACCGGAACGGGCACGGGCACGGGTACAGGAAACGGATCGTCTACGACGCAGCCGACAAAGTCATCGTATGCAAGCGATTCCATCGGCGTTGACTGGGGCTTCACCAATGTGCAGCTTGGACTAACGATTGACCAGACGACTAGTCAGGGCCGCTCTGTGTTTGCCAATGCTTACTCACAGACGGTCGGCACCGGACTTGGAAACACGGGCGGCGGCTACCTCGGTGGTATCCAAAATGGCAATGCGAATGCCAATCTGACCAATGGTGCAAGCACGAACATTCGCTTCAACACGACTTATACGCCCAACACGCGCCTTTCACTAAGCTCAAACCTCGGTACGAGCCGTAACCGGACCGGCGGTAGTGCGAGCAGTGCCAATGACAACCAAATGTCGTTGCTGTACTGGATTGCGCCAGACAAAGTGCAGCTGGATGTCCAATTGACCGACAGTCAGAATGGCCAAAGTCTCGATGGTTTCTACGGCAACGGTGGCTCTATTGGTGGCGGGGGAACGACTGGGTTGACATCCACGGGACAGCAGACCCGCACTCGGGATATAAGATTATCGTTTACTCCTACACAAGCCATCCGGGCAGAGGTGCGACGTAGCTCATCATTAATGCTTGTCCCCAACTTCGACAATACGGATATGACCAGCAATGATTTCTTGCTAACGTATTCGCCAAGTGCCGATTTCAATGTCAATGCAACGGTAAGTCAGCAAATCGGTCGCTACGTTGGTGGACAAGGCGACTTTGATAACACTAACTGGTCAGTGACATCTACGCATGGCCGCCCGGATGGCCTTCAGGTCCGGACTGGATTTATGCGTATGAATTACGGGTCGTCCACGATGATGGGGGGCGGTGGCATCGGAGGAATTGGTGGCGGCATCGGTGGAGGAATCGGCGGCGGAAGCTTTAGCCTGCAGCAGGGAACCAACGATGTCATTACCGTCCGGGTGGACATTCCCGCTAAGCGCTTTGTACCGTTTGTGGAGCTGAACGACTTAAATGCGAGTAATCCGCTGACAAACACATCCGGAGGTGGAGGGCAGGGCGCTTACTATGCCAGCTCAAACTACCACCGAATGGAAGCTCGACTCGGTATTGATTTCCGACTGACGCAGCTGTTTGGGGCAACTCTGGATGTCCGCTTTGCGCGTCTTCGGGACCGTGACAATGCTGCGTATTCCTATTCGGCGCGCTCGTTTAACTTTGATGTCTCAGCTCGCTTCTAGTGTGCAACCAAGCAAGGTAGCCGATAGGATTGCCTGATGGATCATCACCTTGAAACCCAACTTCGCGCCGCGAAAGTGGCTGGCCGCGTGCTTTCAAGGCTGTCTGGATCTGCCCGGGCGGGCCTTGTACAGGATGTTGCCCGTGCTGTTAGATCCGCCAGCGCATTTATTTTGGATGCAAATGCTACTGATGTCGCTGCTGCGGAAGCATCAGGGATGTCCCCGGCACTTGTTGACCGTTTGCGTCTAAACGATGCCAAGTTAGACGGGATGATTCGGGATATCGAGGCTGTTGCCCGACTGGATGATCCTATTGGCAAACGTACATCGATGGGAGTACAGCCGAGTAGCCTTCGCGTAGATCGTGTGACGATTCCTCTCGGCGTAGTGGGTGTTGTGTACGAGTCACGCCCAAACGTCACCACGGATATCAGCGCGCTATGCCTTCGAAGTGGCAATGCAGTTATTCTCCGTGGTGGTAGCGAAACGCTACACACGAACCGCGCGCTGACAACGGCGATTTCTAAGGCACTTGGTCAATATGGTGATGCCGTTCAGTTCGTTGACGATGTGTCTAGAGAGCGTGTTCGTGAGCTGATTTGTGCGGACAGGTACATCGATGTGATCATCCCGCGAGGTGGCGCTGCACTCGGCCGTTTGTGTGCTGAGCAGGGAACGGTTCCGGTGATTATCGGGGGCGCAGGTGTGTGCCACATTTATGTGGACAAGGCGGTAGATGCCGATCGAGCACTGTCCGTTGTGGTGAATGCAAAGGTGCAAAAGACATCGGTATGTAATGCATTGGATACGCTTTTAGTACATCAAGACTGCATGAACGGTGTTGGAACACGCATTTGCAAATCGCTCTCAGAGCTTGGTGTGACGCTCCATGCATCGGGAGCTGCATCCCAAGCCCTACAGGATGCAAGCATTGCATTTACACTTGCTAAGGCTGGTGACTTCGAGACCGAGTGGTTGTCCATGGACCTGAATGTTGCGCTGGTAGCGGATATCGGTGCAGCGATTGAGCACATTGCTGAATACGGAAGCCACTCGGATGGCATCCTCTCTGATGACCCCGATGCCATCGAGCGTTTTGTTCAGGACGTCGACTCGCCAGCGGTGTTTGTGAATGCTAGTACGCGTTTTCATGATGGTGGACAGTTTGGCCTTGGCGCGGAGGTCGCAGTCTCGACGCAAAAGATTCATGCACGTGGACCGCTTGGCCTCGATGCGTTGACAAGCTACAAATGGATAGCGGTGGGAGACTACCTTGCCCGAAGTTAAATCGAGTGTGCTCGCAGATGTCAGACACTTGGTCCGCATCAGTCGACCCAGATTTTGGATGTACACGGTCGGGCCATATATCTTGGGCACATTTGCGTCGGCGCCCAGCTATTCGACATTCATCTCACCTCGTTTTTGGATCTATCTCCTTGTCTTTGTTGTTGCTGCGAATGTCCTCATCTATGGTGTCAATG
>JAURHZ010000070.1 GCA_030833025.1 Armatimonadota bacterium | reverse complement strand
AGGGAGGCTTAGATTTCTAATGGCACGCATTAATGTCGACGCGCTCGACCTCGAAGAGCGCATTGTTCGTACTAACAAGGTTCAGAAGACCCACAAGGGTGGACGAACCATGTCATGGTCGATTCTCGTTGTTGTTGGGGATGGCCAAGGTCACGTCGGTGTAGGCATCGGTAAGGCTCGCGCAATCCCGGATGCAATCCGCAAGGGAACGGAAGCAGCTAAGAAGGCAGTTTTCCTCGTTCCTATCGTGGATGGCTCGATTCCACACGAAGTTCTGGCGCACCATGGTGCATCCGAAGTTCTGTTGAAGCCTGCAGCGGAAGGTACCGGAGTTGTGGCTGGTGGTGCAGTTCGCGTATTGCTCGAACTGGCTGGTGTTCGTAATGTCCTCGCAAAGTCGATCGGTGCTAATAATCCGGTCAACAATGCATGGGCGTGTGTCGATGCGTTGCAGCAGCTGCGCACTGTCGAGCGTGTGGCATCCCTCCGTGGGAAGTCCGTCTCGGACATCAAGCGTGGTTCTTTGGCTGCGGAGGTAAGTGATGTCCAAGCTTGAGATCACATTGAAGAAGAGCCCAACAGGGTTTGAAAAGTCGCAGGGTGCGACCGCACGTGCACTTGGCTTGACCAAGGTTGGACGCACGGTTACACAGCCTGATAACAACTCCATCCGTGGCATGATCTTCAAGATCCGCCACATGCTCCAAGTTGTGGAGGTTGCTGAATGAACCTAACTGATCTCCGTCCAGCAGACGGATCAACACATCGCCGTAAGCGCATTGGTCGTGGTCCAGGATCTGGCCACGGAAAGACCAGTACCCGCGGACACAAGGGTGACAAGGCGAGAGGTTCTGTTCGTCCTGGATTTGAGGGTGGACAGACTCCTCTGCACCGCCGTTTGCCAAAGCAGCGCGGTATTGGCGTTGGTTTGACAGCACGTGGATTCAATACCGGGCGCTATAAGACCCACTATTCTGCGGTGAATCTGGATGTTATTGCTGAGCGCTTTGAAGCGGGTAGCGAAGTTTCTCCAGAGGCGCTTCAGGCTGTTGGCTTGATTAGCTCCCTTGAGCTTCCAGTGAAGATCTTGTCCCGTGGTGGTGTTGATAAGCCACTAACGGTTCGAGCTCATAAGTTCAGCGCAGGCGCACAAGTTGCGATCACTGCTGCTGGAGGAACTGTCGAAGTCATCTAGGCTTTCGACAACCCGGGGATTATTGGCGTACTGACCGCAGTTGATGAGGTCAGTACGCCATACCGGTTATTTTTGGTCCAACTCTGAGGATAACGATGCTACAGAAGTTGCAGGCTGCGGTGCAGGTACCGGATATCCGGCAGCGCCTTCAGTATGTTCTGATTATATTTGCCGTTTACATTCTGGCATTGCATGTGCCCGCGGCTGGAATCAATCACGATGCGATGGACCGCTTGTTGCAGTCCGGCTTGCTAAATGCATTGGATGTCTTTTCCGGTGGTGCGCTGAAGAAGTTCTCTATCATTGGACTTTCGATTACACCCTACATCAATGCATCTATTTTTATGCAGCTGATGACGGTGGCTATCCCTCAACTAAAGGCCCTTCAAAAAGAAGGGGAGAGTGGCCGAAAGTTAATCAGCCGTTACACACGTTATGCATCCGTCGCTCTTGCGATGGTTCAGGGTGTTGGCCTTTGTAACGTTCTGGTATCCAATGGTGCTCTTCAACCTGGATTCATTTCGATTGCCACAACAGTTACGGCGTTGACTGCCGGAACGATGTTCCTACTGTGGCTGGGTGAGCAGATCACCGAGCGTGGTATCGGAAACGGAATCAGCCAGATCATCTTTGTTGGAATCATGGTTTCCATCCCTGCGCAGGTATCAAAGACGGCTGTTGCCGTGCGCGATGGCGCTGTCCCTGTTATCGGTGTGATCGCGATTGTTGCCCTGTTCCTTGCATCAATTGTTGGAATCATCTACATGACGCAGGGCGTACGCCGCATTCCTGTACAGCATATGCGCAAGGTGGTGGGTAAGCAGATGAGCAGCGGTGGCTCGTCGTTCCTTCCATTGAAGGTCAATACGGCCGGTGTCATCCCGGTTATCTTTGCGATGTCCTTGCAGCTGTTTCCACAGACGCTCGCGCAGTTCTTCCCTGCTGGAACGCCCGTTGGAGACATCCTGAAAAGTGCGACTGAATGGCTTACGCCAGGTTACAGAGATCCTCGCTTTGGATTCCTGCCTGGTGTGTTGGCATCGTTGCTGTTTACGGTACTTGTCCTATTCTTCACGTACTTCTATACGGCGATTCAGTATGACACCACGGACATTGCGGATAACCTCAAGAAGTACGGTTCGTTCATTCCTGGATATCGCCCAGGCAAACCAACCGCTGAGTACTTGGATAAGGTTCTGACACGTATCACTTTCGCCGGAGCAATCTTCCTTGCTGGTATATCCTTGATCCAGTACTGGGCGCCGGTCATGACAAGCGTCCCAACATTCTCATACGTTGGTGGTACATCGCTGCTAATCGTTGTAGGTGTTGTGATGGAAACGATGCAGGCGATGGAAGCTCAAGTTGCTATGAAGGGCTACGATGGCTTCATCAAGCGTCGTGGCGATGACAGTGACAATATGCTACGGGGCCGTGCCCGGTAATCAAGCGTGTTGTTGGTGATGATGGGGCCTCCTGGCTCCGGTAAAGGCACACAGAGTGCTCGGATAGCCGAGCACTTTTGTGTGCCACATTTGTCTACGGGGGCTTTATTCCGGGATGCATTGGAGAAAGACCCTGAATCCGCTGTGGCCAAGGCTGCTGAAGTTATTACAAATGGTGGATTGGTAGACGATTCGGTTGTCATGGATGTCGTGGCATCCGTCTTAGAGCGCTATGAATGTAATGTTGTCTTGGATGGCTTTCCCCGGACGACGCATCAGGCTGATTTGTTTGAACAATGGCTGGTGTCGGTTGGTAAACACATAGACAGAGTGGTCTTTTTGCATGTTCCAAACGATGAGCTGATTGAACGTTTAGGTGCCCGACGTACCTGCAGGGGATGTGGCTACATCGCCAGTTTGCGATTAGAGGATGCAGATACCGGTATCCCGTGTCCGCGGTGTGGTGAAGACCTATATCGCCGAGAGGATGATCGGCCAACGGCGATCAGTCGACGTCTTGCTATTTACGAAACGCTCACGGCTCCGTTGCTCGCTAAGTATGTTGAGACTGGTCAGCTGTCCTCTATTGATGGCACTCAAGCCCCGGACGCTGTCTTCCGCACGATTTGCGAAACCCTCACTAATCCGATATAACTGGAACTTGTGTGTGTCCCTACGTATTTACGTGGGGGATTAGTGTGCGTCTATCTATTGGCACACACGTAGATGGAACGGAGAACTGCTTAGAATATGGCTGGTAAACCAGGCGGATATCGCCCATCATCAGGTCGCCCAGGTGGCGGACAAAGGAGCGGAGGCTCTCGTCCCGCGCAGGGGCGAGTTGGCGGCGGACGTCCGTCAGCGCCGCGGAAAGTCGAAGACGAGCAGCCTGAAAAGGAATCTGGAATTGAGGTTCAGGGTGTTGTGGTGGAGAATCTGCCCAATACCATGTTCAAGATACGTCTTGACAGCGGCCATGAGCTGCTGGCCCACATTTCTGGGAAAATCCGTATGCATTACATCAAGATCCTCCCTGGAGACCGTGTTTTGGTTGAGTTGACGCCATACGACTTGACGCGTGGGCGAATTCTTTATCGATACAGGTAGGGGTAGGAAAAGGGGAATGCAATGAAAGTCCGAGCTTCTGTTAAGAAGATTTGCGACAAGTGCAAGGTAATCAAGCGTGAGGGCGTTGTTCGCGTCATCTGCAAGAATCCAAAGCACAAGCAACGCCAAGGTTAACTTGGTTATCTAGGAGAAATTATAGTGGCCCGTATTGCTGGCGTGGATCTTCCACGCGATAAGAGCATCGAGTACGCACTTCCTGATATTTTCGGTGTCGGCTTGTCCGGCGCACGTAAGATTCTGGAGCAGGTCGGTATCGACCCGCGTACAAAAGTTGCAGAGATGTCTGAGTCGGATGTTTCCAAGCTCCGCGAGGTGATTGAGAAGGAATGGCGTGTTGAGGGTGACCTTCGCCGTCAGATTCAGATGAACATTCGCCGCCTGCAGGAAATCCAGTGCACGCGTGGTATTCGCCACCGTCGTGGTCTTCCGGTTCGTGGGCAGCGTACATCCACCAATGCACGTACCCGTAAGGGACCAAAGCGTACAGTTGGTGCAAAGAAGAAGAAGAAGTAAGGCTGAATCATGGCACGAAAATCTACATCTGGTAACAGAGGCAAGTCCAAGGCGAAGAAAAACATCGCCGTTGGTGTCGCGCACATTCAGAGCACCTTCAATAACACCATCGTTACCTTGACTGACACAAAGGGCGATGCCATTTCTTGGGCATCGGCTGGGCAGGTTGGCTTCAAGGGATCCCGTAAGGGTACTCCGTTTGCGGCACAGCTCGCTGCTGAGCAAGCTGCACGCAAGGCGCAGGAGCATGGTTTGAAGCGTGTTGAGGTTAATGTCAAGGGTCCTGGAAGCGGTCGTGAGACTGCTGTGCGTGCACTCGCGCAGGTCGGCCTTGAGATCACGGTCATTCGTGATGTTACTCCATTGCCTCATAATGGCTGTCGTCCACCTAAGCGTCGTCGCGTCTGACGATGCGCTCGTAAACTCCCGCTGCTGGGCAGCGAAGGAGGAGGAAGAGATTTATGTCTAAATCTAAAAATGCGGTCAGCGGGGATGCCCGTTGCCGACAATGTCGACGGGCTGGCGAGAAGCTCTACATCAAGGGGGCTCGCTGCTATTCGAAGAAGTGCGCTATTGAGCGTCGTAACTATGCTCCGGGTTGGCAGGGCAATACGGGCCGTCCAGCCAAGATCACGGACTATGGTAGCCAGCTTCGTGAAAAGCAGAAGATGCGTCAGGTTTACCGGGTTTTGGAAGGTCCATTCCGTGCATACGTCGCAGAAGCGACTCGCCGTCGTGGAATTACCGGTGAAAACCTCTTGCAGCTTCTCGAGCTCCGTCTTGACAATGCTGTTTTCCGTCTTGGTTTCGCCACATCCCGTGCGCAGGCCAGACAGTTTGTCAACCACGGTCATTTCTTGGTAAATGGTCGCACGGTCGACATTCCATCAATTCAACTTCGTCCAGGTGATGTTGTTACATTGGCCGAGTCTGCACGTCGTAATGTGTTGATTCAGGATGCGCTTGCATCCGGTGCTGGCCGTGTTCCATCCTGGTTGTCATTGGATGTCAATCAGTTCTCTGGCAAGGTGATTACTGCTCCTCGTCGTGATGAGGTTGATACGACGGTCAAGGAACAGATCATTATCGAGTTCTACTCACGTTGATGCGTTGCACGACTGCATAAGTGGTCAAAGGAGAAAGAATGGTTCATTCCGATTCTAGAGAGCCAGAAATCAGCGTCCTTGAGACGGAGGGTAACTACGGCAAGTTCGTGGTCGAACCTCTTGAGCCTGGTTACGGTCCCACACTTGGTAACTCGTTGCGACGTGTTCTGCTGTCGTCGGTTGAAGGTGCTGCTGTTACATCTGTCAAGATTGAAGGTGTGCAGCATGAGTTTCAATCGATCGCGGGTCTCAAGGAAGATGCCACTGAGCTCTTTCTGAACCTCAAGGAACTGTGTGTAAAGGTTCATGATGACGCCATCGAACGTGGCGAAGATGTATGGACACTCCGCATAGATACAAAGGGTGTTGGCGTTATCAGTGGAGCAGATGTTATCTGCCCTACAGATGTTGAAATCGCAAACCCTGATGTCTATCTGGCACGCATCTCTGATGAAGCTGCGAGTTTGTATGTTGAGTTGACGGTTCGTACCGGGCGTGGCTATGTCATGCCGGATACGTCGCGTCGTTCTGACATTATCGGTGAGATTCCTGTCCCTTCTGCGTTCGGTCCAGTACGTAAGGTCAACTACACGGTTGATCCAACTCGTGTTGGTAACCGAAACGACTACGAGCGATTGACGCTTGAAGTTACGACTAACGGGACGATTGAGCCTGCAGTAGCTGTTTCCCAAGCTGCAGAGCTGCTTACGGAGCATTTTGAGCGATTCATGACCCTCACGGGTCGTCCGCTACGAACTGCTCCTGCACTGACTGCCAGTGCGCAAGCAGCGATTCCAGCTGGACATCAACAGCGGATCGAAGAGCTAGACTTTTCTGTCCGAACATACAACTGCCTTAAGAAGGCGCAATTGCTGACACTACATGACTTGACTCAGATTTCTGAAGTCGACTTGCTGAACATCCGAAACTTCGGACGCAAGTCCCTCACGGAAGTGAAGGAAAAACTACAGGAGCTGGGACTTGCTCTTAAGGACTCGGGACTCGGTGAGTACCCGGACTTCGATGAGGAGTAAAATAAATGCGACATAGGATTGGCGGCCGTCAGTTCGGCCTACCATCGGATCAGCGGAAGGCGCTGCTCAAGGGGCTTCTGCGCTCGATGATTATCTACAAGCGCATCGAAACCACGGAAACCCGTGCGAAAGAGATTCAACCCCTCATTGAGAAGCTCGTGACGCGTGCTAAGGATGACTCAGTTCATTCCCGCCGTATTGCGCGTGCTACCTTTAGTGGTCGTGCTGCTGAAGATGAGGATATTGTAAAGGAACTCTTTACGGTTATCGCTCCAGCTTTTGCAGAGCGTCATGGTGGTTACACTCGGATGGCTAAAAAGGGTATTCGTCGTGGAGACGGAGCTCCGATGGTCATATTGGAGTTTGTTGACGGTTAATCAAACCAGTTTTGGGTGGTGTTGATTCGTGACAGAGAAGCGCATCCGGATGTTTGTTGAGTATGACGGTTCCGGATTTGAGGGCTATCAGCTCCAAGGACCGGATGTGCGCTCTGTACAGAGAGAGTTAGAAGCAGCGTTTACTCGCTTGGCAGGTCAACGAGTTCGGGTCCATGGAGCCGGGCGGACAGACAAGGGAGTGCACGCTACGGGTCAGGTTGTACACGCGGATGTTTGTTGGCGGTTTACCGCTGAGCAAGCTGAGGTCGCGCTAAATGCGATTCTCCCGAGAGATTTGGTTGTTCGTGGTGTTACTGAGGTTGATGAAACCTTTCATTCACAACGATCGGCTACATCGAGGACGTATATGTACCTGATTGATAACGGAAAGTTCCGTCGTCCGACGTTAGGGAATCGTGCCTGGCACGTTGACCGGTTGTTGGACATCGACGCAATGCGATGCGCCGCGGAACACCTTACTGGTGTTCACGACTTTGCATCATTTGGCAATGCGGCGAAGGGAAAAAGTACCGTTCGACGGTTGGATGTCATCGATGTGCGACGACGAGGCGATCTGGTGGTGGTTCATATCACTGCAAATGCCTTTCTGAGACAGATGGTCAGGGCAATCGTTGGTTCGCTGGTCGAAGTTGGTATTGGTCGCATTTCCGTTAGTCGGATGGAAGCCGTTTTGGCTCTGAAGAATAAGGGCATTTGCCCGCGGGTGGCACCGCCACATGGTTTGACCTTGAAGCACGTGTCTTACGACGGCGTGCGGATAGACCTTAGGAACAAGGAATAGACGATATGAAGACGTATTCGCTGAAGCCAGCGGACATTAAGCGCGATTGGGTCGTACTTGATGCGACTGGCGTGCCTATCGGACGATTGGCTGCTGAAGCGGCAAAGCTGCTTCGCGGTAAGAACAAGCCGTACTTCGCTCCACACCTCGATTGTGGTGACCATGTGGTCATCATCAATGCGGCGCGTGCTGTGATGACCGGTAATAACAAGGCTGATGAGCCTATTTATCACCACACGTTGTACCCAGGTGGTATCAAGCAGGTTGAGCGTGGGACGTTGCTCGAGCGACGCCCTGAGCTGGCTATTCATCGTGTTGTAAAGGGAATGCTCCCACACAACGCACTGGGTGCTCAGCAAATGCGCAAACTCAAGGTCTACGCAGGCGAAGAAGGGTTGGCACGTCACCGTGGCCAGCTCGGTGAATCCGCCGAGGCAGGAGCATAATCATGGCAGATGCAGTTCGCTACTACGGTACCGGTAAGCGTAAAAACGCTGTAGCCCGTGTTTGGTTGTCGGAGGGTGATGGCTCCATCGAAGTAAACAAGAAAGGCGTGCTTGAGTACTTCTGCCGCCGTACGCTTGAAGCTTTGATCAATCAGCCGTTCCAAGTCACTCAGACAGAAGGCCGCTACAGCGTGATGGCTAAGACCCACGGTGGTGGTATTTCTGGTCAAGCTGGTGCCCTTCGCCACGGTATTTCCAAGGCATTGGTCGAGGCAGATCCTGAGCTTCGAACTCCCCTGCGCCGCGGAGGATTCCTTACACGTGACCCACGTGTAAAAGAACGTAAGAAGTACGGCCGCAAGCGTGCACGCCGTGGATTCCAGTTCAGCAAGCGTTAATCGCAAGCACATCGATGATCTACAGAGGAGGGTTCCATTGGGACCTTCCTCTTTTTCTTATTGGGTACTCTTTGAACACACGTTCCTGTTGGTTTACGATAGCGGCTATACTTTTGCGCTTGGATAGTCGGAACTAGTGGTTCCAGTCACCAGTGAGTGACCATTGATTAGAATGTCATATCCTCTGTTTTTCCTGAGATTCTATTGAGCCCTGTTGCTTCCTTGACGCAGGAGTCCATGATGAACTACGTGTCAATAGGTGCAAAGAAAGTCAACCCGTAGTGGAATGTGCTCTGAATGCGCTTGGGTTACATTGCTGACTTGCTACTTGCGACGTAATCGAGTATTTACTTGAATCTCACACATACGTTCATTGCTGACAACAAGGATATTGCCAGGACACGAGATTCACGGGTCGGGTGTCTGTGTTTAGTAGGTTGACTATGTGCCGTGCCTACTTACGGTTCAATGGCCTGATGCGACGTGTAGGGTACATAGTTTTCACAGGCGATACCGGCGCAATGCGAGAGCCAGGTTTGGTCAACACTGGCTCTCCTGCAGGACTTAGTGAGATGAACTCAATGATCTACATGTATGAAAAGTCATCTTCGTCTGACCCTTCATCGCTTATCTACATGGATTTCAAATGGACGGTCGGTGCCGATATCGAAGCTAAGACCATCTCCAGGCTTGACATCTCCGCGTAGTATCGCTGTACTCAATAGGTTGTCAACTTGGCGCTGAATCGTACGCTTCAGTGGCCGGGCTCCATATACTGGATCAAAGCCCATCGCTACGAGTGAATGCTTCGCTGCCGATGTAAACGACAATGAGATTCCGCGATCTGCAAGCGCAGACACTGTACGTGACAAGAGCAGATCTACAATCTTTAGCAAGTCATTTTCCGTAAGTCCAGCAAAAGGAATAATCTCGTCGATACGGTTGATCAGCTCTGGGCGAATTATCCCTGTGAGGGCACGTAGGGCCGCCTTTTCCGGATCAGCACCCGTTTTTATTGCTTCTTGGATTTCGTGGGATCCGAGGTTACTTGTCATCAATATGACTGTATTCCTGAAACTCACAACCCGACCCTGACCATCGGTGAGACGACCATCATCAAGGACCTGTAGAAGAATATTCCACACATCGGGATGAGCCTTCTCAATCTCATCCAGTAGAACGACCCTATAAGGCCGCTTTCTAACAGCCTCCGTAAGCTGGCCGCCATCTTCGTGGCCGATGTAACCAGGTGGCGCTCCAATCAATCGTGCCACCGAATGCTTTTCCATGTATTCCGACATGTCTACGCGGACGAGTGCACTCTCATCATCGAACAAAAGCTCGGCCAACCCCTTGGCGACTTCTGTCTTTCCTACACCTGTTGG
>JAURHZ010000006.1 GCA_030833025.1 Armatimonadota bacterium | reverse complement strand
CGCCCGTGTGGGCCCGATATAGCGATAGAAGTTTCCATCAAATCGGAGCACACCACTCTTTTCAAGCAGACCTATTGCATAGCCAGCCCGTTCGCCAAACATCCCCTCGATTTCCCTCTGGTCAAGTAATCCTTCATCGGCTGCACAGCAGATATGTGCACCTACAACATGTGGGTTATCAGGATTGATAACCGCGTTTTCGACACCCGTTTCAAAGAGGTATGTTGGATGCCGCATCAGAAATTGATCAAGGGGATTGTCCGATGCCACCAATATTGTCAGTGACTCCGTTTCCCTTCTTCCAGCACGACCGCTTTGCTGCCACGTACTGGCTATCGTCCCAGGGTAGCCCGAGATTACTGCGGCGTCCAACGACCCGATGTCTACCCCGAGCTCTAAAGCAGATGTTGCGACAACTCCCATAAGCTCTCCAGAAAAGAGCCGTTCCTCGATGTCACGGCGCTGTTCCTTGGTATAGCCTGCACGATACGGGGTTATTCGCTCGGCAAGTGCCTCACCGTTAATGGTCGCCGACACCATCGAGACCCAGGACTTGTAAAGTAACTCTGTTGACCGTCTTGCCCGGGTGAAAACAATGGTTCGGGCATCCCGCTTCACCAGTGCAGCAGCAAGCGTGGCTGCCTCTCCTCCCGCACCACGTCGCCTCGGATTGACACCCTTTGCTAAGGGTGGATTCCACATCGCAAATACGCGACGCCCCCGCGGTGCATCACCACCATTAACATGGACAACCGGTTGCTTGGTAAGCTTTCCGACAAACTCGACAGGGTTGCCTACGGTTGCGCTTGTAACGATCCACTGCGGCGATGCCCCATAGTGCTGACACCACCGAGTTAGCCTCCTGAAAATACTACTTACATGCGTCCCAAATATCCCTCGATATGCATGCGCTTCATCCACAACAACATAGGAGAGATTCCGGAAAAAGTGGGACCAAAGTGCATGATTGTGGAGGATAGAAACATGCAGCATATCGGGATTCGTGAGGACAATTCTTGCGGCGCGCCGAATGGCCGAGCGTTCATCCTTGTGCGTATCGCCATCGTATGTGGCATGTGGCACCCGGCCAAATAAGTCGAGCTGCGTCAGCTTTTGCGCCTGGTCATAGGCAAGCGCCTTTGTTGGAAACAGATAAAGTGCACGTGCATCCCGGTTCGACAACAAGTGTTCATAAACCGGTCCATTGTAACAAAGCGACTTGCCGCTTGCAGTAGGTGTTGTAATGACCGTGTTGTAACCACTGCGGAGTAAGTCAATTGCTTCGCGTTGATGCGCCCAGAGGTCGGTAATCCCCATGCGCGCGAATGCCTGTGAAAGTTCATCGGGAAACGACGGTACGAGTGGCTCGGGAGTGGCGCGTACAGCTGGCAGGATATGCCGGTACACAAGCTGGCCATCGTAGTCCTGGCTGCGCATCAAGCTTGAAAGCATTGCATCGGGATCAAACACACTGCATTCTAGAGGAACTAACTAGGCTCTGCCGGAGTTAACAAGGTATGGATACATTACCGCCCCCGAGACCCGCCATTATTTCCGAGTATGGTCCCGTGTTCACACTCCGGAATGTCGCTCGAATTCCAGGCGATAGCGGTACATATGTAGACCTAAAGAACCTTATCGGGAGAAATTCTGCATCAAATGCAAGCCGTGTACAAGTCGAAGTGCCTGTCCGTAAAGGTACGTTTCGGCTGTATTACGCCCCACTGAGCATCCATGGTCAAGGAACTCTGGGAGAAGCATCCAAATTCAAGGATGTCACATTTGCGGCAGGAGTTCCTACCGATGCCTTATATGAGTTCCGATCCTATCGCTTCACGTATCGACGGCCGTGGAAGACCACGGCTGGCTGGCGTTTAGAGCTCGGCGGAACGATGAAAGTACGGGATGCAACTATTTCTCTTCGGCAACCAACAGTAAGTGCAGCCGAAGCAAACATCGGCTGGGTTCCCCTAGTACACGTTGCAGGAACGAGACAACTTTCAGCAAAAAGTACTCTCACGTTCGACCTTGATGCGCTTGGAGGTGGCCCAGGGCGTGCGATTGATTTGGGCGTGCGTGCTAACTATGCCATTGGCAATGACTACACGGCGGGCATAGGCGTTAGAACCATTGAGGGCGGAGCAGATGTTCCCCGAGTGTTTAACTTTGCTTGGTTTGCAACACCCGTCCTAACATTTACCCGCCTTCTCTAGCTACGTTTCGACGGCGTTTCTTTCCAGCAACGAACAATTGCTGAGAGTCAACACGCCGCTTACGTGGACCCGGTCGTAGTCGCTCCCACTCGCCATCCGGCGTGAGCTGCCGTGCTTGTGCCGTATCTGAAAGCATTGTCAGTAAGACTTGCTCTACAACATATTGCTTGTGGCGAGCGAGCTCAACAGGAAAGACAACTTCTACACGACGGTCCAAGTTCCGCGTCATCAGGTCAGCACTCCCCATCCAAAGCTGAGTGTCCCCATGATTGTGGAAGTAATAGATACGTGCATGTTCAAGGAACCGTCCGACGATAGAGATGACGCGAATGTTTTCCGAGAGTCCTTCTAGACCGGGGACGAGGCAACAAATGCCCCGGACGATCAAGTCGATCTGGACGCCGTGGCGACTGGCATCGTACAGCTCGCGAATCATTTCCTCATCAACCAACGCATTCATCTGGAAGATAATCCGCGCTGTCCGTCCCTTGCGGGCATGGTGAGCTTCGCGGCGAATCATTTCCACTAAGCGTTCACGAAGATTTAGTGGGGCCACGAGCAGCTTACGGAATGTCTTTTGTTTAGAATAGCCAGTAAGGACATTGAACAGGTCAGAGACATCGGCGCCTAGGTCTGGATCAGCAGACATCAACCCAAAGTCCGTATATATGCGCGCCGTCGTTGCGTTGTAGTTACCCGTCCCAAGGTGCACAAACCGGCGGATACTTCCATCGGGGTTTCGTCGCACTATCAATAAGATCTTGGCATGTGTTTTCAACCCAATGAGGCCATAAGCAACGTGTACTCCGGCTTCATCCAGTCGACGCGCCCACGTGATGTTGTTTTGTTCATCAAAGCGGGCCTTAAGCTCAACGAGAACAGCAACCTGCGTATCGACATCACGCGCTTCCATCAAGGCCTGAACAATCGGTGACTTTGTCCCTACGCGGTAAAGGGCTTGCTTGATAGCAAGGACATCTTGATCACGAGCGGCTTCCTGCACATACTGAATGACGGGGTTGAAGCTGTCGTACGGGTGATGCAGCAGAATGTCCTCTCGAGAGACGAGTGAGAAAATATCCTCTCCACTCGTAAACAAATCGGGAATACGCGGCACATGCGGCGCATCCTTTAGCTCAGGGTACGGAAGTCCAACAAGCTCCATATATGCCGAGACTCCAAGGACTCCTGCGCCGGTCTCAGAACTGACGGCCACGTTTCTGGCATCCATTTCAAGCCCTTGGACAAGTAGCTCTCGGATGTGTATTGGCATGTCACTCGAGACTTCAAGGCGTGTGACAAAACTGAAATGCCTTCGTTCGATATCAGCCGTGACCGCTTGCATTAGGTCCTCGGCTTCCGCCTCACGAATTTCAACATCCGCATCTCGCGTTACACGAAATGGATATGCACCTGTTGCCACATAACCTGGAAAAAGACGTCCAATATGTCTGGCAACGACATCTTCAAGCCAAACATAGGTAGGCGCGACACGGTCTCCGACCGGTAGCAACCGGGGTAATGTAGCGGGAACCTTGACACGGGCAAAACGCTCCATCCCGTCATCGTCAAGTGTGACCGCAAGGTTAAGCGAAAGACTCGAGATGTGCGGAAACGGGTGTCCAGGATCTACCGCGAGTGGCGTGAGAATGGGATAGATATGGTCATCAAAATACGATGAAAGCGTCGCCTGTTCCTTTTCGGTAAGGCTTGCGACATTCATGACCCGAATACCTTTGGATGCTAGCTCACCGATGAGCTGGCGACGGCATTGCTGACCTCGGTCGACCAGTGCTGCCGTTTTAGTCGCAATTTTCTCCAGAGCTTCTGCCGCTGTAAGTCCATCCGCTCCGCGGTCAACCATCCCAGCAGAGCGCTGTGCCTGCAGGGCCGACACGCGGATCATGAAGAATTCATCAAGATTGCTACCAAAAATCGCAAGAAACTTGACTCTTTCAAGCAATGGATGCCTAGTATCAAATGCCTCATCCAAAACACGTGCGTTGAAATCCAACCAAGACAGCTCCCGGTTCATGTAGGGCATCCGTACAACCGGTACTCCCGCCGTTTCGGCGATATCCAAAGGCATCTCCATAAGGTAGTGTACCAAAGGCTTTACTGTGTGGTTCCTTGCCTCCAACGGTAAACTATGCGTCGATATGAGCCTCATTACTATTTCCGACCTAACGATGGAATATGGTCCGGATACGATCCTCGAAAACGTTTCTTTATCGGTCGCCCGTGGCGAGCGAATCGGAATTGTGGGTCGAAATGGAGGTGGCAAAACCACTCTGTTAAAAGCAATTCTCGGGATTGAGCAACCTGCCGGAGGCAGCATCCACATTGCAAAGGGAATTCGTATAGGCTATCTCTCACAGATTCAATCCATCGATGAATCACAAACCGTGATCCAAGCGGCAGAAGTAGCGCTTTCAGCAGTCGCAGACGCTGAGCTTGAGCTCCGTAAGGCTGAAGAAGCGCTTGCGGAAAATCCCACCGATGAAGAGCTTACGGAAGCATTGGGAGCAGCTCAGGACCGCCATCAATATCTTGGTGGACACTACGCTGTCGATGGACTTCATGCCTCATTGAAAGCCCTTGGATTCCCGGAATCTACGTGGGACAAACCAGTAGCAGTCCTGTCAGGCGGCGAGAAGACACGCCTCGCGATGGCACGATTGCTCGCGACGAGCCCAGAAGTCCTGATTCTTGATGAACCAACAAACCACCTAGACATTAAAGCAATCGAATGGCTTGAAAACTTTCTGGTTCAAGTCCCAGGAGCCGTTCTTGTCGTAAGCCATGACCGCCGCTTCCTCGACAGGGTCACAAAAGCAACGTGGGAGGTTGATGCTCACCGTGTCACGGTTTACGGATGCGCATACAGCGAATACCGTAGTCGACGGGATGCTGAGCGTCAACAACAGCTTGACGAATACCTAAAGCAACAAGCACATATCCAAAAAACTGAAGAGTATATTCGGCGCAATAAAGCAGGTCAGAACACCCGCAATGCCATGGGCCGCCAGAAAGTCCTGAATCGCTTGGAGCGTATTGAGCGCCCGATGGACGATGGAGCAACGATGCGTGCGGCGGTTGGGGATGCCGGACGAAGTGGCCTGGATGTCGTCGTCGCACAGAATCTAAGTAAAGCATTTGGCGATCGGACCATTGTTCGAAATGCAAGTTTTACGCTACGTCGTGGTGACCGTGTAGGCGTGGTTGGCCCCAATGGTGCAGGCAAAACAACGCTGATTAATATGCTAATGGGTGAGGATGCGATTGACTCAGGTCATATTCGAACCGGACATGGTGTCAAAGTAGCACATCACAAGCAAGAACAGGATGACTTTGGGGATGAGGAATCCCTACTTGATGCATTTTATGACCGCGCCGGTCTCACGATTGCCGAATGTCGCACCCATTTGGCGAAGTTCCTCTTTACAGGTGAAGATGTATTCAAGCCCGTTTCGGGTCTGTCCGGTGGCGAGCGTGCAAAGCTTGCGATGTCCCTGATGGTATTGTCCCCTGCCAATCTCCTCATACTGGACGAACCGACCAACCACTTGGATGTCTTTTCATGTGATGCACTTGCCCAGACGCTGTCACGCTTTGCCGGTACATTGCTTGTTGTCAGCCACGACCGTAGCTTGTTGGATGAAACCACGAACAAAACGCTCTACTTTGATGGCACGGGAAACGTGACTCTCTATGACATGCCATATTCCGCGTGGCGAGAGGCGATGTCCGCCGCCGATGCCCAGCCGTCAAGAAAAAAAGTGGCAGAGCAAACGCAAACGCAAAACGCTCCTAGCGCATTGCAACGTAGTCGTGACAAGCGCAAGTTACAAACTCGCCTGGAAGCAGTGGAAACCAAAATCGCCGAAACTGAAGCGGAAATTTCAGGTATCGAACATCGCCTGTCTGCACCCGTTTCTCCAGACGCGGCAATTGCGGATGCAAGGTTATATGAAGAGACGGGTCTACAGCTGGAGCAGCTGATGTCAGAGTGGGAGTCGCTTGCAGGACAGATCGATGCACTGGCCTAAATCGTTACGAAAATGATGACACAGTCTGGCGGCCCGTACTACGATTAACCTAGCGTTTCAACAAACCGACCAATTCGCACAATCGCTTCTTCAAGCAGCTTTGGTGCCGTTGCGTAACAGCATCGGACATGACCGGTTCCTCCCGGACCAAAGACATCACCGGGAACGACAAGAACCCGTTCCTGGTGTAGGAGTCGTTCAGCAAATGTCGATGCATCAAGTCCTGTATGCTCGATGTTAGGGAATGCATAGAAGGCACCACCGGGTAGTTCACAAGGGACACCAACACGGTTTAGCCCCGCCACAAACATCCGCCTTCGCCGATCGTAGTCATCTACCATATCGGCGACATCGCGCTCACCGTTTCGAATGGCTTCGAGGGCGGCAATTTGCGATGTAATCGGCGCACAAAGCATTGTGTATTGATGGATTTTCATCATCGCTTCAACGATTGGCGCTGGCGCGCAGACATAACCAATACGCCAACCTGTCATTGCGTACGCTTTGCTGAAGCCGTTTAGGAGGATTGTGCGTTCTCTCGCTCCAGAAAGTGATGCTACACAGACATGTGGAGCATCGTAGGACAGTCGGTCGTAGATCTCATCTGTAAGTATATAGAGGTCATTCGCACAAGCAACGTCGACAACATCCTGAAGCTCTTGCCGGCCCATCACCGCACCCGTAGGGTTTGTTGGATAGCTGAGCAGTATAGCCTTTGTTTTTGGAGTGATGTACGCAGAAAGTCTATCCGCACGTACTTTGAAACCATCCGCGGCACTCGTTGGCACCGGAACCGGAATACCTCCCGCGAACATCACACAGGGAGCATACGAAACATAGCACGGCTCTGGAACAAGCACCTCATCACCAGGGTTTAAGATGGCCCTGAATGCTGCATCTAGGCCTTCAGAAACCCCAACTGTGACGAGAACTTCATTCCGATGGTTATACTGAACGCCGTATCTACTTGAGATGAGCTGGGTAATGGCATCGCGGAGTTCTAGCAGTCCATAGTTACTTGTATACGTTGTCCGTCCTTGTTCCAGACTATGAATGGCCGCTTCGCGGACTCTCCACGGTGTGACAAAATCCGGTTCACCAACACCAAGGGAGATGACATCATCCATTTCAGCCACGAGGTCAAAGAACTTACGGATACCGGATGCAGGAAGGTTTGCGACTGTGGTGGAAAGGCTTTTCACGGTGTTACCGCCAAGCGTTCATCATTTCCGGGTCGAGCGAATGCATCGCCTTCTTGCTTATAGCACTTCAACACAAACCGGGTTGCCGTGCCTCGCACACCATCGATTGTTGCAAGGCGTTCGGCTACAAAGCTGGCCACATCTTGCATCGTCTGACCTCGCACAACAACCCGAAGATCTTGCGAACCGGTCACAAGGTGCACGCTCACAACTTCGGGAAACTGCTTGATACGATCAGCGATACGGTCATAACCGTAGCCACGCTCAGGCTGCACAGCCAAATCAATAAAGCTTTCAACTGGAGGCGATGTGACAGTTTCCCACTTAATCCGGGTGCGATAACCAGCAATTACTCCGAGTGATTCCAGACGTCCTCGCGTTTCAACAACGGTAGAAACATCACAGCCAAGCATCGTAGCAAGCTGGTCATCCGTCAGGCGGGCATTAGATTCAATGCTTTTGAGGAAATGTTCTTCTAAGTCAGAAATATTAACAGACATCCCTTATAGCCCCAGCTCGTCCATCAGTGTCGGAAGGAATTTCGTCGAGATTGCATTGGAGCGATAGCGCTCATCTGCGAGAATGGTCTTCAGGAACGATACATTCGTCGGAAGACCATCGACGTTTACTTCTGACAAAGCGCATTCCATTCTCGTGATTGCTTCTTCGCGTGATGGTGCCCAGACAATCAGTTTGGCGAGGTTTGAGTCATAGTATGGTGGAACCGTATATCCGGAATAACATTGTGAGTCAACGCGGATTCCCAAACCTCCAGGCATGATGAACGATGACATTTTTCCGGCACTTGGTGCGAATCCCTTAGCAGGGTTTTGTGCAGTAACACGACATTCGATCGAATGACCAAGCCAGTTAACATCACTTTGAGCGATGTTTAGTGTCTCCCCTGCAGCGATACGAATCTGCCACTTGACAAGATCGATACCCGTGACCGCTTCGGTAACTGGGTGTTCAACTTGAATGCGGGTGTTCATTTCCATGAAGTAGAAGTCACCGGATGGCGTGTAAATAAATTCAACGGTTCCCGCATTTGCATATCCAACTGCTTTTGCAGCCCGTACTGCAGCTTCACCCATCGCGGATCGAAGCTCAGGCGTCAGTGACACGCTCGGTGCTTCCTCAACAACCTTCTGGTGGCGTACGGTTTGGACAGTGCACTCGCGTTCGCCAAGGTGGATTACATTTCCATGCTCGTCGGCAAGAATTTGCAGTTCAATGTGGCGCATGTCAGTGATGTACTTTTCCAAGTAAACCCCTGCATTACCGAATGCGGCTTCAGCCTCGGCCTGTGCGACCTTTAGAACTTTGAGGAGCTCTTCTTCCGACCAAGCCACGCGAATTCCGCGTCCCCCACCGCCGGCGGTTGCCTTTACCACAACTGGATACCCGATGGCACCCGCGATGCGGCGTGCATCTTCATCGGATGTCAGTAATCCATCCGACCCGGGAACTGTTGGCACTCCAGCGGCAAGGGCGGTTTCTCTAGCCGTTGCCTTATCGCCCATTTGTTCGATAGCAGAAACGGGCGGACCAATAAATTTCACACCAATTGCATTGCAAATTTCGGCAAAGCTGGCAACTTCTGACAGAAAGCCGTATCCGGGATGAACGGCATCAGCTCCGGTATTACGTGCCGCTGCAACGATATTTGGGATATTCAGGTATGAGTCTTTGCTGGCCGATGGCCCCACACAAACAGCTTCATCGGCTAACCGGACATGAAGTGAGTCAGCATCTGCATCGGAATGAATCGCAACCGTTGCCACACCTAGTTCCCGACAGGCCCTTATAACACGCACGGCAATTTCGCCACGATTGGCAATTAGAACTTTCTTAAACATCGGTGTACGTCAATCTCCGTCAAGGGGTTGTGGTGGATGTGTAACCAGCAGTTTGGCTAACGATGCCAGTTGCAGGATCATAAGACAGGGGTGCTTTTGTGTTTGGGTCAACAATCATCTGATCGGTCACCCCGTACGGCTTCAAGTCACTTAGCGTAGGTGGCAGCTGGTCATCATGGTCGATTTTATACATCGTGATGGCTTGCTGAATCTGCGAGATGTACTCATTGCCTGCAGTGATACGGGCTCTTTGCGTCGGTGTAGGAACTTTACGACCGCCAGCATCGACTCCTCCACCTCCAGACACATATCGCACGACGAATACGGCGAGAACTGCAATGATGGCAATAGTGATGAGGGTTCCTACAAGCGTAAAGCCGCGCCTCAACTTGACTTACTTTCCGTAAGGTCGAATAGAACCTGGCCGTATTCGACAGGTTGACCGTAAACCACGTGAACCGCCGAAACGATACCGGTTACAGGAGACACGATGGCATTTGTAATTCCAACCGTATCAATAGCACCCAATGATCGCTTACCGTCAACAATATCGCCAACCTCGAAAGCTGGCTCAGCCGGTACGAATACGCCAACACTCTGCGCGGTAACTTGAAATTTCGCATCCAGTACAGACTCTTGCGTATTACCATCGGCAACGTCTATTGAACCAGCATCGGAAACAGCAATCGTTCTACGCAGACGAACATGGATACCATCCGCGATGATTTCTAGCTCTGTCATTTGTGGCTGCGAGGTCATCGCACTTGCGTAGGCTTCTATCAAACTTGTGTCCATCGTTACCACTTCTTCTCAAAAATTGCCCATTCCAGCACATGGATGATTTTCGCAATCACCATAATGGAACCAGCCAACACAAATGCCCAGATTGCCGTTTCATTTGGCTTTGCGACCTTGATTGCTGTCGTCGGATCGCCTGTAAAGGCAAACCGTCGCACCGTCATTTCGATGGTGTTCATTGCATTACCAACGGAATCACGCATCTCGTATCCAAGGAATGCACACAACAGCACAGAAAGAATCATCACTACCGGCAAGAGAATTTTGTACTTCTCGCGCTGATGTTCGTTATAGATAATGCAGTTTCTACATCGCTCAACTTTTTGCGCATCAGAGAGAAAGACAACCTTTTTCGGCGTACTGTTTGCGTAGTTTTGAGCTTCGTTAGGGGCCATCTCTAGGACGGTCCCGCGGGATTTCTTGGTCGCGGTGTTTACGATTTCCTCATCACAATAGCAGCCACGTCGACGCTGCCAGCATGTATCTTTGGCCTTGAAGATTGGGCAGTGTGTCCGTATGTAGTCTCGGCAATAAGCCCCTTCCCAGCACTTGCCAATTAAGGACATCCGGACCGGGCGATCCTCACGTTTTGCATCGTTGCCAAACTGCAGGTCAGATGCCACTTTACTTTGTCGTTCAAGCGAGCGAACAAGCCGTACGATCAGGTCACGTACAACGAGTATGATAGCAATCAATGCTGGTGCGAGTGCAGCAACAGGAAATCTGGCTACCGTCATCCGCACCGCAACCGAGGGTTCTCCACCCATGCTTGCAAATGCCATCGGTACACCAAAGTAAAACGCGCCAGCCAGAAGGGCCATTAAGTAACCGGCGGTTTCCTCAAACCAGAATAGGACCAAGGAGCATATGGACCCTATAACCGCCGCAGCAAGCATCACGTTGCCAGCGAGGTTAATATTCCCCATCATCGTTACCTGACGCGCGCGATCCCAGGATGAAAAATCACCTAGTCCAAAAAACACGCCGTACAACAGGTATGCGGTGGAGAGGCCAAACACAATGATGCAAATGTGGAACACATTACTGACAAATGCCAGCAACATCGGGGTGCTTGCGCCGGTACGACTATACTGCTCCTGATCCATTGTCTTCCTACTTTACGCGTTCAAGGTAAGTATCAGTACGTGTATCAACGCGTACTTTGTCCCCTTGATTTACGAAAAACGGAACACGAATAACAGCACCGGTTTCAAGTGTCGCAGGCTTGCTACCGCCCGATGCCGTATCACCTCTAAAGCCAGGATCTGTTTCAGTGATGATGAGCTCCATGAAGTCAGGGGCTGTGACTTGTACAATTTCTTCCTTGTAAATGATGACTTGGACATCGGTGTTTTCTTTAAGGTATTTCTCCTTTTCACCAATGAGCTTTTGATCAACGGTGACCTGCTCAAATGTCTCCATGTCCATCAGATGAAAGTCTCCACCATCGGAGTAGAGGAACTGCATCACCTTGCGATCAAGGCGCGCTTGTTCAATCTTCTCTCCGGCGTTCCAAGTGCGATCAATGGTTGCACCCGTCCGTAGGTTCTTCATCTTGGAGCGTACAAACGCTCCGCCTTTGCCTGGCTTGACATGTTGAAACTCAACAATGGTGTAAATGTCATTGTTGTAGAAAATTGACAAGCCGTTTCGAAAATCTCCAGTATCCATACGGGCAGATTATAGCACGATAAAGAAAACCCCCGGTCCATAAGAACCGGGGGTTTGGCTTTAGGCTGCGCAAGCGCAGTTCAGGTTAGAACTTAACCGAGAACTGGGTTGCAACAACTCCACCCTTCTGAACATCAGCTGTGCCATCGTTGTACGAAACAACTTGGTACAGAAGACGGAAGGTCGAAGTGGCGCTAAGGGTCTTTGCATAAGCATAGTTCGTGAATGTCTCACGTCCCTTGAGTGCGCCTGCATCCGTGTACTTGGTAACTTCTTGGGAAACAGAGAAGTCAGACGTGGAACCCAGCTTGTAGGTGAAACCTGCACGTGTGTTCTCAGACTTCTGTTCCTTTGTAAGGCCACCCTTGTCAGTACCGGTGTAGTTCTGTGTTGCCAACATAACGTTCAACTTGGATGTTGGGGTCCAGTTCCAGGATCCGTAACCACCCTTGATGTCGGTTGGGTTGACATTTGTTCCCATACGGCCCCAGCTACCTGGTGCACCGAAGAGAGGCTCAACTTCCTTGTAGCCACCGGACAGGGTCCAGGAGCCATTGGAAAGCTTGGTGTGAACGTTGTAAGCAGAGTTGTTGTTAACGGTTACGTTAGCACCACCCAAGCGGGTGTTGGACTCAGCGTACTCACCGTAGACATCAAGGCCAAAGAGCTTGATCTTAGCATCAGCGCCGTAGACGTTGACCTGATCGAAGTCACCATTGGACTGTCCAGCTGCCAGAACGGTGCTAACACCGACTGGGATGCTGAAGAGCTTGAAGCCTGCACGGCCACCTGCAACACGGCTAACCGTGATACCGGTGGAGTTTGGCGAACCAATCTGATCTGCACGGTCAAACGTCCAAGGAGCCTTCAAACCAGCCTTGATACCGGTGGAGAGCGTAGCATCTCCAGCGTTGATCAAAGAGGAGTTAGCGATTGGATCTGTCTTACCTGCAAGTGCGGTGATTGCAAATGGGCCAATCTTGAAGGATGCATTCAAACCATCAACAAGGTAGTTGCCGTTGTCGGTCTTGTTGTTGTTGAAGTAAGCATCAACATCGTATGCCTTGAATGTCAAAGCAGACATTTGGCTTGGAACACGTCCGATGTTTGCTGCAACCGTACCGAGCACAGGGATGCTCTGCTTGGTGGAGTAAACAGCCTTGTAGATTGTCTGTCCCTGAGTATCGGAACCAGCTGCGTATTGAGCAATGGAGCCCAAGGATGGCAGGTAGTTACCAAAGTTGAGGGTTACATCAACGGAAGGTGCGCTGATGTTGACATCGAGGTCATGGCGAACAGTGCTGGTTCCAAGGACAGTAGATCCTGCAGCAACAGTTGCACTGTTGTAATCTACAGCATCAAGGCCATTGGTTCCGAAGTCACCACGGACATATGCATTGAATGCACCAGAGATCTTGACAGCGTTCTTGTTTGCTGCTTCGAGAGCGGCAATACGCTTTTCATGGTTGTCAAGAGTCTTCTTTGTCTTGTCGACATCCACACCAAGGGTGGTAAGTTCGGTTTGGAACTCAGCAACCATCTTGCGGATCATGTCGATGTCGGACTGCTTTGCAACTCCGGACATGTCGACCTTAACAGGAGCAGGAATATCGGACTTCTTGGCATAACCACCGAGAAGGTCCTGAACCTGGTCCATCGAAACGCCAGCCTTAACTTCTGTTGGAGCTGGCAGTGGAGCCTTGACATAGCGCTCGTCCATACCGCGAACGATACGGTCAACAACCATTGCCAATTCGTAGCGGGTCAGGGAACGCTTGCCTGCAAACTTGCCATCGGTGTCACCGATGAAAACTTTGTCCTTGGCCAAACGCTCGATCGCCTGGTATGCCCAGTGATCGTTTGGAACATCCTTGAATGGACCATCCTGTGCGAACACAGGTGCAATGCCAATACCGGCGAGCGTCACTGCGAGTGCGCCGACGGTCATCGTCATATTCTTCATATTTTTCCTCGAATACATTATGTAATTGGAGTTACACAACGGGTTTCAAAAGAGACGCATTGCAGACAATGACCACCTACGGGTAGTTTCCTTGTTGCCTTCCGCAAGTATTGGCTGATATCGCACAACGCTGTCGTTCAGTAACCAATGCATATGATAACCGAAAGCGGCATGAGTTTCAGAAAAATTATGAAATTATTACAGGGTGACCAAAGTATTAATCTGTATGCCGCAGATGTTTACTGTGCATCGGGTACAACCAGAAAGCGTCCGGTATGTATGAACATCACACACCAACAACGTCATAAGGAGCATTTGGAAAAAGTGACTGATCTACAGCAGGCGCATCAGTATCCAAGTCTGCTCCAAAAATTTTTGCCACAGCACAGATTCCAAAACACCAACGCTATCCGCCAAATGGAAACGTAAATCGTGCATCTCGCAACATGAACGACCTACGACTCGCAAGGCCCTTCTTGTTTCCGAGAAACGCTTCGAGCCAGTAGTTCACAACATCAGGATCAACATCGGAGCCATCCTGACTGAGTATCGCCAGCTCGTATGACCAAACTTTTGTCCGTTCATCACACTCAAGCGTCAGCTCTAGCCAAAGCCCGTTGTGAAACCGACGATACCTCTCGCGATCGATAACTCCATATTTTTGCAGCGCAAACAACGTTAAAGGCTCATTGTTTGCCAGCGTCCACATGTCTTGAACGACTCGTAAATCGCGATCGGCTATCCCCATTAACCGAGCAACCTCTCCGGATTCAACCCTTGGAGATGCTCTGGGATAAAAATGCCATCCTTACGAATCAAGATGTCGTCGAACCAAATTTCTCCCCCGCCCCACTCGGGACGTTGGATCAACACCATGTCCCAGTGGACGCCAGAGCGGTTCCCATTACCCGGGGATGCATATGCATTACCAGGAGTAAAGTGCAAAGAGCCGGCAATCTTCTCATCAAACAACACATCGCGCATCGGATTCAGAATCACAGGATTGTAGCCAATGGCAAATTCACCAATTCTCCGTGCTCCTTCATCCGTATCGAGAATGCGGTTGAGGGAGTCCGTGTCCGATGATGTCGCATTTACGATCAGTCCATCCTTTAGCTCAAGGCGGATATCGCTGAAAGGCTTTCCAGCATAGACAGTTGGCGCGTTGTAGCTGACAACTCCGTTTGTAGAGTCGATGGTCGGGCATGAAAAGCACTCGCCATCAGGCACATTCCGCTTACCATAGCTCATTCGTGCCCCGATTCCCTTGATCGAGAAGGATAAATCAGTCCCTGGACCTATTATCCGGACACGGTCCGTTTTTCCCATCAGATCACGCAGTGGCTCGGCAGCAACTGCCATCCGGCCGTAATCCAATGTACAGACATCAAAGTAGAAGTCTTCAAAGGCATCAGTCGACATCCCCGCAGCCTGTGCAAAGCTAGGGTTTGGCCAACGCAACGCACACCACCGCGTATTGTTGACCCGGTAATCGGTTACTGGCTGACCGTACGATGTCTGGTAGACACGCATTAAGTCCGCTGGTACATCGGATGTCTCTAACGTATTTACGTTTCCACGGATACTAATGTACGCAGCGACCGTCTGTAGCTGCTCTATAGCAAGCTTAGCTTCAGCCTCCCAATATGCTTGATCTCCGGAAAGTATCAGCTGCCGCATTAGGCGTGAGCTGTGCGACATCAAAACAGGGAAGGCCCCAACCTCACGCACAGTGTTGATGAGTTCCGACACAAACGCATCTGGGACGTCCGTAGTGTGAATGAGTACCCTCTCGCCTTTCACAAGCTCCGTGGAGTGAGAAACTAAAAGATGTGCAAGTTTTACGTAGCGTGAATCAGACATGATGTTCGATATTACCCAGAGGACACCGCTGCGGGCAATCTTGATATCTTGCACACCTATTTTCTACGGTTGGCAGGATTCTTGCCATGGAGAGGGTAATATTACGCTTCGGTGATTGGTGCCGGATACACGATTTGATGTGCGGATGTCACAACTGACAGGCGCGGATGGATGTGGCAACGGGGAACATTCTTCATTGGATGTTCGTATTGATTTCACCATGTGGGATGTCCTGCTGCAACGGTCAACCCGTTTCAGCTAAGTATTGGCTTTGATGGAGATGGAGAATGAGTAAGATGGAGCAGCAAGAACGCCAGGAAGCATTGGAAATCGGTGAGAAACTAGGATCCGAGCCAATCGCAACAGGCGCAGCATCCACAGACCAGGAACCAGACGTCAACGTTGATTCTGTAGCGAGCACTCCGCAACCCGGTGAACCAGATGAAGAAGATGACATCACAAAGGACACTTATCGTTCTTTTGAAAGTTTTCTTGCCGAGCGTCGCGGACCGACGGCTGCCACGCTTCTAAATGCGGCGCAGGAGTGTCAGCTAAGCAAGTGGGTCAAGAGTGGTGAGCGTGAGGGTGCGAGTGAGTTTGCTCGGCGCCGTGCACAGCTTGCAAGAGAAGAACTGGTTCGGTCAAACCTAAGGCTTGTTACTTCCATTGCCAAAAAGTACCAAAACCGCGGTATCGCTATGGAGGACCTGATTCAAGAGGGAACTCTAGGCCTTATTCATGCGGTTGATAAGTATGACCACCGCAAAGGATTCCGTTTTTCAACTTATGCGACTCACTGGATTCGCCAGGCACTGGGCCGTGCGGTAGAAAATCAAGGAAGAACAATCCGATTGCCATCTCATGCCATTGAGTCACTCGGGAAAATCAAGCGCACACGCGAAATGCTCGCAACGAAGCTCAATCGCCAACCGACATCCGCTGAAATTGCAACCGAAATCAATCTTCCGGTTGACAAAGTTGATACATTGCTTGAGGCAGAGACTCCTGAGCCGATGTCCCTCGATGCTCCAGCGGGCGATTCAACGACGCGACTGGGAGACTTGTTACCAGCCGAAGATGCTACGCATCCAAGCAGTCGTGTGTTCCGACGCGCATTACGTGAGGAACTTGAGCATGCCTTATCAAGCCTTACCCCACGTGAAAAGGAAGTTCTTGAGTTACGGTACGGCCTCCATCCTGATGCCGAAGCGCAAATGACACTTGAACAAGTCGGCAGACAGCTACAACTTTCCCGCGAGCGAGCTCGGCAAATCGAGTCAGGCGCGCTTGCTAAGCTACGCAGACAGGAGGTCGGTTCGCGTCTTCGCGATACCGTCTATACATGAACGCGCTACTAAGTTAGCCTTTGCCCTGGTAAGTCAATAGACTCGCCAGGGTTTTCTTATTTATAGCGTCACGCATCACAGTTCTTGGTCACGAACGTACAAAAAAACCGGGTGATAGATTGCTCCATCACCCGGCCCTTCAACTGCATTCGCGATTAAGCGACATTGGCTAGATAACGCCGTACTTTGCTGGAAGCGCTGCACAGCTGGACTTGACCAATGCGGATGACCGGTTGACGTTGTCCTGTTCCTCAGGTGTTAGTGGAAGCTCGATGATTTTTTCAATCCCACCAGCACCTAGCACAACGGGAACTCCAAAGTAGATTCCATTTACGCCGTATTCACCTTCGCACAGTGCAGCAACTGGCATTACACGCTTCTTATCCAACAAAATCGACTCAACCATTGCGACCGTTGCGGCACTTGGCGCGTAGTAAGCACTACCCTTTTCAAGCAGCTTAACGATTTCAGCACCACCCTGCTTCGTACGGTCGACAATTTCTTGTAGTCGCTCTGGCGAAATGAACTCGGTTACCGGGATACCGGAAACTGTAGTAAAGCGTGGAAGAGGCACCATCTCGTCGCCATGTCCACCCATTAGCATCGCATGAACATCCTCGACCGAACAGCCGATCTCGCGAGCAACAAATGTACGGTAACGAGCTGCGTCCAGGACACCGCCCTGCCCCATAACACGCTCTTTAGGAAATCCGCTGAGCTTATGAGCAAGTGTTGTCATCGTGTCCATCGGGTTGGAAACAACAATCAAAAATGCATTTGGCGATGTTGCCTTGATTGCTTCGATATTCTGCGCGGTGATATCAGCGTTGACTGCGACTAGATCCTCACGCGTCATACCGGGCTTACGTGGCGCTCCACTAGTCAAAATCACAACATCACTATTGGCAGCATCTGCATAATCGCTAGAGCCAGTGATCGACACATCATAGCCTTCAACAGGCCCAGCCTGCGCGAGGTCAAGAGCCTTCCCCTTGGCGACGCCTTCAAAGATATCAATGAGGACGACATCCGCAAGCTGCTTTGCAGCAATCCAGTGAGCACAGGTGGAACCAACAAACCCTGCACCAACAACCGTTACCTTTTTACGCATTTACATTCTCCTGTTACATCCACAATATATCGGACGCAACATATGTAAATTCTACCAGCCAGCACGTCTATGGGCATTGCCAACCATCACCCTTGGTGGGGATAATGAGACAGGTTAGGACAACGGTGTTCTTATGACCAAATCGGAGAAGTTTCCATGATGTTTCATTTGCTTCGAACAACGTACCGGCATCCACTCGGAAGCATTGGGTTGGCAATGCTACCCATTGCCGCTGTTTCGATGGCGCTGGCGGCCGCACCACCGCTGAGTAAGACGCGACCTTCGTTTAAGGTCCCAACCTACAATCAGGATGTCCGCCCAATCCTTGCTGAAAACTGCTTTTCATGCCATGGCCCCGATAGCGCATCACGCAAAGCTGGACTTCGCTTAGACCGCTACGCAGATGCAACAATGAAACGCCCGAGTGGACAAGCGATCATTCCAGGTGACCCGGTTGCATCAAAAATCATGGACCGTATTCGCCGTCCAGAGACAGATCCGCTCCACATGCCTCCTTCGGCAGGTCATAAGTCCCTTTCATCAGCGCAAGCCGACACGCTCACCCGCTGGATTGCATCCGGTGCAAAGTACGAACAACATTGGTCTTACCTGCCGATCAAGCGCCCTAAACTTCCTACGGTTCGAAACACTAAGTGGGTTCGAAACGATATTGATCGATTTACGCTTGCTGCGATGGAAGCGCGAGGTCTCACTCCGGCCCCAGAAGCTGATCGAAGAACTCTCGCACGGCGTGCGGCCTACGATGTAACTGGGCTTCCACCAAGTCCAGTTGATGTTGAAGAATTTGTGCGCGATCCCCGTCCGGATGCCTATGATCGGTACCTCAACAAGCTTTTTGCATCTCCAAGGTGGGGCGAACACCGCGGTCGTTACTGGCTGGATGCCGCCCGATATGCTGACACGCACGGTATTCACTTCGATAACTACCGGGAAATTTGGGCTTACCGGGACTGGGTAATCAATGCATTCAATGAAAACATGCCTTTTGACCAGTTCACAATGGAGCAGCTTGCCGGCGACCTCCTCCCGAGACCTACGCTCGATCAGCGCGTTGCGACTGGATTTACACGTTGCAACATCACGACGAATGAAGGTGGTGCCATCGATGAGGAATACCTTGTTCTTTATGCGCGCGACCGCACAGAAACCACTGCTCAAGTTTGGTTAGGCTCAACGCTTGGCTGCGCCGTATGCCATGACCATAAGTTTGATCCCATCACGGCTCGTGATTTCTACTCGATGTCTGCGTTCTTTAACAACACGGTTCAGCGTGCCATGGATGGCAACATCAAGGACACACCTCCGATTATTTTTGTCCCGGCGGCAGCTGACAAGATTCGATTCGATCAAAACGCAGATGGTCTGATATCTAGCCGCGCAGTGATAGACGAGCGAAAAAAGACAGCACGACCAGAGTTTGAGACGTGGTTGTCTGCTACACGTAAAAATGGACTTTCTGTTGCTGAAGCTACTCCAGATGGTCAGATTCTTCGAGCCCCGCTAGTAACCAAGGGCGACCAATCTGGTTCCACGGGAGCTGGAGTAACATCATTTACGACCGTTGGAACTCCTGCTTATACTCCTGGCTATCCGGATGGCGATGCATTTGTTCGTAGTGGCAACCATGCAGTCAACCTTGGTAGTGCAGGTGACTTTGATGGATCAAAACCATTTTCGGCTAGCGTCTGGGTCAAGATACCAGGAAATGTTGGCGGTGCCGTCATTGCAAAAATGGATGAGGGAGCGGATTTTCGCGGCTGGGATGTCTGGCTTGAAGATGGCAAGATTGGGTCTCACCTCATCAACAAATGGCCCGACAACGCACTAAAGAGCGTAACCCGCGATCGCCTGACACCAAATGTTTGGCACCACGTGACAGTTACATACGATGGCAGTAGAAAGCCATCTGGGTTGTCGGTGTACGTAGATGGCGCAAAGAAACCATTGGACAACTCTGCCAATTCATTGACTGCAACGATTGCCACTAGTGTCCCTCTCATGGTTGGACAGCGAAGTGCCGGGGCAGGAGCAGAAGGCGTCGCCATCCAGGATGTAAGGCTTTTCAACCGGGTTTTGCCAAGCCAAACGGTGATGACGATGGCCTCTTACACCCGGATCAAATCAATTGCTTCTAAGCAAACGATGACGGACAAAGAGACCGATGAGCTTTATGCATGGTGGCTAACCAATATGGATGCCTCCTACCGTCAGGCATTGAGTCGTGTAACGGCGCTTGAAGATGAGGAAGCGTTCATCAAGTCCCGTGGTACGACCACATTTGTTGCATCTGAGAAAGCTTCTGCGCCAGAGGCTTATGTCTTGCACCGTGGAGAGTATGACAAACGGCGTGAAAAGGTGTCTCCTGCAACACCCGCATCGTTGCCTCCGATGCCTGCGAATGCACCAAAGAACCGCCTTGGGCTGGCACAATGGCTTCTCATGCCAGAGAACCCTCTACCAACCAGGGTTACTGTAAACCGCTTCTGGCAGGAAGTCTTCGGTAACGGCATCGTCAAATCGAGTGGAGATTTCGGTATAACCGGCGACCTCCCTACTCACCCTGAGCTTCTTGACTGGCTCGCTACCGAGTTCCGCCGAAACGACTGGGATATCAAAGCGTTCTTCCGTTTAATGCTTACATCCGCGACGTATCGGCAAGCATCAACGGTTACCCTCGAAAAGAAGCGTGTTGACCCGGCGAACAAATGGCTTTCCAGAGGCCCACGTTTCCGTATGGATGCCGAAGCGATTCGTGACACAGCACTTTCAATGAGTGGCTTGCTTTCTGCAAAGATTGGTGGCCCAAGCGTAAAGCCTTACCAGCCAGATGGCGTTTGGGAAGCGGTAGCGATGCCTGAGTCAAACACCCGAAACTACAAGCGTGACTCTGGCGAAAGTTTGTATCGACGTTCCTTGTACACTTTCTGGAAGCGTGCAGCACCACCAGCCAGCATGGAGATTTTCAATGCTCCAAACCGAGAGACGTGTGTCGTCAAGCGGGAACGTACCAACACACCTTTGCAAGCGCTTGTAACGCTAAATGACATCCAGTTTGTCGAGGCAGCACGTGTGACAGCAACAAAGCTAATGCGCGAGGTCGGTTCAACAGATAAGCGAATGAACAGACTCTCGATGGCCGTGCTGAGCCGCCCGTGGAGCACATCTGAGATGATCGTTCTGACGAACGTCCTGGATGACCTAAAACAGTATTACAAAAGCCATAAAGTAGAGGCGGAAAAGTTGATTGCGTTTGGCGAAACGCCAGCACCAAAAGACCTCCCAGTTGGAGATCTGGCGGCGTGGACGATGTTGTGTAATCAGGTTCTGAATCTCGATGAGGTCTTAGTCAAATGAGAGAAGACAACGGTCAGTTTCATCCACTTTATGAGGAATGGGTTCGCCTAGAAACGCGGCGGCAGTTCTTTGCACGTGGCAAAAACGTTCTTGGACTAGCTGCACTCGCTGAGCTTGGAGTGGCTTCGGCATCCGCAGCCATAGCTCCACCAAAGACAATAGGCGTTCCAGGAGCCCTACCAAAGCTGCACTTTGCCCCAAAGGCAAAGCGCGTTATCTACCTCCATATGGTCGGCGGACCTCCACAAATGGACCTGTTCGACTACAAACCTAAGATGAACGACTGGTACGACAAGGACCTGCCAGAGAGTGTACGAAATGGCCAGCGCTTGACCACTATGACGAGTGGGCAAAACCGATTTCCGATTGCTCCAACCAAGTTCGAATTTAAGCAACATGGCAAGAGTGGGATGTGGGTATCTGAGCTGCTCCCGAACTTAGCAAAATGCGTTGACGACATGTGCTTTATCCGATCGATGAGCACCGAGGCTATCAACCATGAGCCAGCCATCACCTACATGCAAACCGGCAACCAGCTCACTGGGCGCCCATGTCTTGGAGCGTGGGCTAGCTACGGCCTAGGTTCGATGAACCGCGATCTGCCATCGTTCGTTGTACTGGTTGCCCAACCAACCGATACATCCCAGATTCAGGCTATCTCAGCAAGGCTATGGCAGTCTGGGTATCTGCCAGGCGAACATGCAGGCGTTTCCTTCCGTGCAAGCGGCGATCCTATCCTGTACATCAACAATCCACCCGGTGTCGATTCAAAGGTTCGCCGAACCACGTTGGATGGTGTCAAGGCAATTAATAATTTGACCCATCAGGCTGTCGGGGATGATGAAACCCATACCCGTATTCAGCAATACGAGCTTGCATTCCGGATGCAGTCAAGTGTGCCAGAGCTTACGGATCTTTCGAAAGAACCGGCGTCTACATTTGAGCTCTACGGAGACCAAGCTAAAAAGCCAGGAAGTTTTGCGAACACAGTCTTAATGGCCCGCCGGATGATGGAGCGAGGTGTTCGTTTTGTTCAAGTTTACTTGAACAACTGGGATACCCACTCAAACGTCGCAGGACGACTCCCAAGCCAATGTAAGGACATCGATCGGGCTTGCTATGGCCTTATCAACGACCTGAAATCAAAGGGCATGTTTGAGGACACACTCATTATTTGGGGCGGTGAATTTGGTCGTACGATTTACTCCCAAGGTGGACTGGCGAGAGATAACTATGGTCGCGACCATCACCCGCGCTGTTTCACGATGTGGATGGCCGGCGGTGGCTCAAAGCCTGGGCAGATTTATGGTGAAACGGATGACTTTTCATACAACATCGTTAAGGACCCTGTCCCAATTCATGATTTTCACGCGACCGTGATGAAGCTGCTTGGTATTGACCATGAGAAGTTCGTGTACAAGTACCAGGGCCTGGATCAACGCCTGACAGGCGTTGAACCGGCAAAGGTGATCAAGGACCTGATGGCCTGATCTAGGAGGAGTTTAGGATGATTGAAGTGATTGCAGTTTGTGCTGCCATGGCGGCGGTTTCTATCAACAATGTAAATGCTCAGACACAAGTCCCGCTCGTTGCGGTTGCTCCAGTAAGCGCCGCTCCTGCAGGAGCCAAGGTACTCTTTGGCGGCCGCCAAGCTGATGTCGCAGCGAACTGGTACAAGCGCCGTACAACCAATGCCCCAGGTTGGACGGTTGGTAACGAGTCACAGCTCGTACCATCGGATAAGTCGGACATTACTACACGTGATGAATTCGGTGATTGCTACCTGCACGTTGAGTTCAAGACTCCAACGACGGGACACGGCAACGCGGGTGTTGCACTTCAAGGTCGTTACGAGGTTCAGATCCACAATATGGAAGGCGAAAAGCTATCCGATACAAATCTGGGTGCGTTTTATTCGCAGAAGCCAGCCCGCGTAAATGCGGCTAAGAAGGCTGGTGAATGGCAAACCTATGACATCGTATTCCGTGCGCCACGTTTCGATGCAGCTGGTAAGGAAATTGAAAAGCCACGCGCAACGGTCATCTTGAATGGCATCGTTGTACACAACAACGAATCCTTCAACGACATGACTGGTATTCAATACGAACTTTTCAAGGGACCAGCAGCCAAGGGACCAATCGTCCTCCAGGGTGACCACGATGCTGTTCAATACCGCAATGTCTGGGTTATTGGACTCTAATCGCTCACCCAAAGTGAAATGACTCTGGAAGCCTTCGGAATCCGAAGGCTTCGTTTTTTTATCACTATGAAACTAAGCCGCGTTGCCTGTCAGTTTATAGATAGTGTTGATGGTCGCCCGATTCCTCTAGTCGTCGCGACTGCAACCGACAATTCGACCATTGTCAGCGACAATGCTGGCTACATTGCCGTATCTGTTTCTTTACCGCGAGGGACGCCGTATTACTTGCACGTACATAGTCCCGGCTACGATGTACCGGTTGATGGATTTGGTTACCGAGGTATACACCTAAAAGTCGGTGGCGCGGTTGAACGAATCAGGTTACGTAGAACCAACATTGCACAGCGTAGTGGACGCATTACGGGAACAGGAAAATACATTCACGCACAATCTATTGGGCTTATGCGTGGTCTGACGGAAACTCCTCTAACCGGTATGGACTCGGTCCAGACAGCAGCGATTAGCGGTAAGCGGTATGTTTTTTATGGAGATACTAACTGGACCGGCTATCCGCTCGGAAACTTCAAGACGACAAATGGCATTGCAAAACTGCAGACACACTTGCAAAATTGCCCTTATGTAATCAATTACAGCATAGATGCCGCCGGCAAGGCACTTCCCAGTATGCCTCAGAGCGACCGTACACCGGGCGTCACGTGGATAAGCGGAATCATCAACATCGGTAATACAATCGTGGGGTACGCAAACCATCGTAAATCGTTACAAAAGCAGCTAAGCCACGGATTCGTACGCTGGGATACGGCGAAGAAAGCATTTGTCGACTTCAAAGAGCTTCCAGAGAAATCTTGGCGACATCTCGATGGACATCCAATTACGTTTCGGGACAAGCAAACTGATTTCGTTATGTTTGGTCATGCAATTCCAAACTTCAGAGTTCCTGCAAATGTAAGTGCTATCAAGTCAGGTACGTCATATGAGACGTTTACATGTCTATTGGCCAATGGGGATGTTGAAACGGATGCATCAAATCAGCCAAACTGGCGCTGGAGACGGGATGGATCTCCTATTGATGCAGAGCGAGAATCAGCTTACATCAAGAGTGGGAAGCTGAAGCGCCAAGATTGTCGCCATTTGTTATACGAATACGCTACCAAGCGAACTGTCATTCCGCACCGGGGTTCCGTACGCTGGAACGATCATCTAAAGCGTTGGATTCTGGTCTTCACTGCAATCAACGAGGCAACATCGGTACTTGGTGAGCTGTTCATTGCTGCTGGCGCCTCACCAACCGGTCCCTGGACGGATTGCTTCCGTGTTGCAACACATCCCAAATACTCGTTCTACAATCCTGTTCACCACACCTGGCTCGACCAAAAGGGCGGAAGATTGATTACAGTTGAAGGAACGTACACGATGACGTTTTCGGGCAACAACGTACCTACTCCACAGTATGAGTACAACCAACTGACTTATCAGATTGATTTAGGAGATGAACGTCTCGCGCTTCTAGGATCTCAACTGAGTCAGTATTGACACCCAGTCTGATCCGAACAAGACTAACGGCCGACTTCACCAAATGTGTTTTCTGGATCTCTCTCACGCAGCCATGGTGGGATGACGATTGAAAATGCTCCGACAACGCACATCCACCCACTGAGCAGCACGATTTGTTCTGGCGAAATCACGCGCATTAACGCTCCGCCCGCCGCGGCCCCCAACGGCATCAAAGGACTGAGTATTCCAGATTGTAACCCGATGACTTTACCTAGGTGCTCGGCTGGTGTTCTACGCTGTATGTAGGTTGCTTGCAGCGCGAAGTATGGCCCCCAGATGATGCCGGCAATAAACCAGATAAATGCTGCGATCTTGAAGTCGTGTTGGTAAGCAAAGACGACCTGAAGCGCACCCCAGCCAAGCATAATGGTTGCCAATATGACACCCGTCCTGCGTAGTGAAGCAAGCCTCGGTGTCAAAAGCCCTCCAAACAGTGCTCCGACACTGACCGCTGCGAATAAAAAGCTCAGCTCAGTAATACCACCAGATAGCTGCCTTGGAACATATAGCGGAAGTGCGGCTTCCGTTGGGCCTTAGGAAAACCAGAACAGACCGGACAGCACAGTGATTGCGATAATCGCAGGATGCATCCGATATTTGCTTTCTGAATCCTTATCAGCAGCATGGCTTGCGTCTGGTGAGTCTGTAGCTTGCGGAAGGCAGAAACGAACTGGAATCGTGCTAAGTATCACGGCCAGAAACAAGAAACTAACCGTATCGAACCAAAGTGCATTAATAGGTCCCATACGACCGATTGCAAGAGCCGAAACAATCGGTCCGAGGATTCCAGCAACCTGTTCTGTAACCGCAAAACCTGTGTTAATGTACGGAAGTCTTCGCTGCAATGTAGCCCGAGGAATGATGAGTCCAGCGCCTACTCTCGTTGCAGGAGCCAATGCGCCACACAAAGCGCCTACGCCATAGAGCGCCCAGATTGGAATATCGCCGTAATGATTCCAAATCGGAAGGAGGGCCATCAAAATGCCTCTGAACACATTGTCGATGACAAAGAGTGGCTTGATGTTGATACGGTCCATCAGGCGACCGAGTATTGGCGATGTTATGGCAGCTGGCAGTGCCCATATAAGGAGCATACCTCCGACCGCAGCGCCATCATTTGTCTTCTGCGCGACAAACCATGTCAGTGCTGTCCATGTGACAAAGTCACCGATGGTCGAAATAGTCATCCCAAGCCACAAAAGGCGCAGTGTTCGGTCACGCATTAACACACGTGGCCACTGTATTTCTTGTCTTATAACGCGGGCTGCCATAGGTTAAGCCTTTCCGATGGCATCAAAACGCAACGCATCGAGGAAGACCATCGTCTTCAGGTCACGGTCAGTCATCGCTTTCATGTGACTACGAACAAGCTGCCAGAGCATCGGTTTCAATGCATCCGCTACCGTAAACGATGACCAATCAGCAGGTGTCATCAAGTCCCCGATTGCATGTAAAACCGATTGAAGCGGCCGGGTAAATGCCAGCGTCTCGCCACGATAGCCATCAGCGCAGCGGTGACATATCACCCCGCCGCGGTGTGCAGCATAAAACGGGAGCCCAGCTGTAGCATCTAGTCGACTATCACACATACAACACTCGCGAATGCGCGGCATATAACCAGTTAGGTGGAGAACATGCCATTGTGCAGCAAGCACCAAGGATGCCGGGTCTCTGGACGCGCCAAGTAAGTACAGCGTTCGAACGAGGAGCTCGTAGAGATCAGAAGCGGGATCTTCATCTTCCGTCAAGCGATCAACCAGCTCGAGTAAGAACATCGCGTAGCTGATAAGGACAATATCCGTCTTAATGACAGGAAATGTCTCTATGGCTTCCGCCTGTACAAGGACTTGAAACGTTGTTCCTTGATGAAGGTGAGCATCGAGGATTACCATGGGTTCGCTGACACCGGCCAGTTTGCTAGATGACTGACGCGCTCCCCTTGCGGACACACGAAGTTTCCCATAGGTGTGCGTAAACAGGATACACAGCTTATCCTTTTCACCCAATGGATAGCGTTTGAGGATCAATCCCCGTGCAGAAAAGCTTGCCATTACGCCAAAAGGCCGGGGTTGCCCCCGGCCTCCATCCTTTCCGAATCTCCCACGATTAGCGTGGGAATGGGAATGCTCCTGGAGCAGCCGATGGTGCAGCAGCTGCGACCTTAGGGTCGAGCTGGTCATCGATTGCCTTCAACAAATCATGCAGATGCGCGCGTGTTGCACGATCCACGGCACGACCCGCGGCATTCTTGACTTGACCACGCAGCGTTACCAACGTCTGACGTGCCATTGCCTT
>JAURHZ010000069.1 GCA_030833025.1 Armatimonadota bacterium | reverse complement strand
CAGCCACAACGACACAGGGGCAGGGCGCTTCAGACCCAAGAGCGATCTCTAACCTCGGCCACGTTGCGCACCTCAAGGATCTCTGCGAGTGTATTCACAGCGGTGCTGAGACATTTATGAATGGTCGTGAAGCACGCTACGCACTCGAGCTGATTGTTGCGGTTTATCGCAGCGCCAAGACCGGGCAGCGTGTTACATTCCCGCTCGAGGACTAATACATGGGATTCATCCTTGGTCGCCTGCAACATGAGCAGTTTGATGAAGCTGCCGCGCTGATTCACGCATCCACCAATGCCTGGTACCTGAAAAACACAGGCCGGGTGGCGTTTTCGTGCGAGCCATCGGGGTGCAGACTGTTTCCTGACACTTACGATGCGTTGGATTCAGGCCAGTGCATCAGCGTCACTGATGACACCACAGGACAGCTCGTTGGAACCTGTTATCTCCATCCACGAGAGACGCATATCGGGGTTGGAATTGTGAACACCGCACCCGATATCGCAACCGGCGGGGTGGCATCGATGATGCTGCGGGAAGCGTGTCGTATAGCAGACACGCAGGGGCTCCCGCTACGGTTGGTAAGCTCTGCATCCAATATGGACTCTTACAGCCTTTACCACCGGCAAGGGTTTGTCGCGCGTCAGGTTTTTCAGGACATGTTGCTGAGTGTCCCCGAGGATTCGACAACCCTGACAGATGGCATTGACACTCACGGTGTGCGTCCCGCTACTAGCATCGATGTTGAAGCCATCGCAGCGCTAGAACGCGAACTAACCGGAAGCTACCGACCAACTGACTGGGAGCACTTTATTGCTACGGATCACTTTCATGTGCTGGTGGATGTCGCATCCGATGGCAGCATTATCGGGGCATTGAACGTAACGAATCACGCGGCTAACTGCACGCTTGGTCCTGCGCATTCCCGCAGTGAAGCCAGCATTTGCAAGCTGCTGGCGGCAGCACTTCCTCTGGTGGCTGGACGGACAGCATTGGTGCTTGTCTCGCCAGCTGCTACCGATGTCACATCGCTACTCTACGCTTGGAAAGCACGAAATGCCGATATTCACCTCTTACAGGTGCGCGGTGCTTACACGGCACCATCGGGTGTACAGCTGATGACCTTCCTCCCGGAGTCAGCTTAGTTTTGACATTTCGTATCGAGCGCATTATTAATGCCGCCGCATTTTCCACGCTCATCGCAGAAAAGTGGGATTTGTGGGCCGCGGAAACACCGGGTGCTACCGCGATGCAACGCTGGGCCTGGGTTGGCGCAAATGTGGACCGTGTTCCTCGCGGGATGTTTATTGGACTGGTACTCTTTGACACACATGATGAGCCCTTTGCTGCGGTCGCACTAAAGCGCTCGGGACCTGGGGTACTGGTCCCAGTCGGGGATGGTGTAAGCGACTATCTGGACATTGCGGTGTCGCCAACTGCCCCACCCACGACGATTGACCACCTAGTCGATGCCATTTCAGAGCTTGCACCGGCGGTGCATTTTCGCCAGTGCCACCCTCATGGCCACCTTGCGATGGCATTCCGTGGGGCCCTCGAGCCGGGTGAAGTCTGTCCGATCCTTGCGCTTGCCGCTACGGCTGATGAGCAACAGCTCGCGATTCCTAAGCGCCTGCGCCAAAACCTAAACTATGCCGAAAGAGCACTCCGCAAACAGGCAAGCAGCGTTACGTACCGAATCGCGGATCAGCATAGCCTCGCAGGTGATATCGATGCCTGTATTCGCTTGCACCAAGACCGCTGGCGCCGCCGCTGGATGCCCGGATTGTTCGCTGGAAATGCCCAGAAGGAATGGTTTACCGACATTTCGAAGCGCCTTCTCGATGCTGGCTTGCTACGGCTGCATACGCTGTCCGTGGATGACAAAGTGATTGCAGCGATTTACTGCATGGCATCGAGTGGAACAACGATTTATTACCTCGGTGGGTTTGATCAGGAGTACCACAAGTGGTCTCCGGGGATGTTGACAACGCGGGCAGCGATGATGCATGCGATCAGTATCGACAAGTCACACACCTTTGACTTTTTGCGTGGCAACGAACCATACAAGTACCGCTGGGGAGCAATCGACCGGCCGAATTTACGTCTCCTCCTTGGCAGAGGGTTGTTTGGAAATGCGCTCTGCGGCATCGAGAGGCAACGGTTTGCTATCGAGCTTTCCCTCAAGAACCGAATGCATTCCCTCCATGCGAATAAGCAGGCTCCGTCCCGCCCAGAAAGCGTTTCGGATAAGATAGATGCATGAAGCGGCGCTCTGGGGGAGGAGCCGGCGGCTCCGTGCTGCTTGGCATTGTAATTGTGATCACCGGAGTCCACGGTTTCCTAACGTGGCAGCTGCTCCAGCGGGTGCTTCATCTTGAACAACAGCTGGGTGTTCGATCGAGCACACTTATTCCCGGGGTTCGCATCCCAACGATACGAAAACCAGACCTCCCACGCATTGGCGTTGCTGACTGGCAGGTACAGCTCGATGCTGCGACCGCACACGTCGAGCGTGCCCGAGTTGCGATCACCAAAGGGAACATGGGCATCGCACGGGATGAATCCGCGAAAGCACTGGATACATTGACGCGTATGAGCAAAATGCCTGCTGTGGATTCGAATGCTATGGATGCTATTCGCAAGCAGATAAAAGGGATTGAAAAGCAAATTCAGGGTGGCGATGGCGCGCCCCCAGCATCGAAGGGACCTTCAAAGTGATGCAACATTCGAAGATACTCGTTTCCGGAATGCTCGGGGTGGTTTTGCTGACATCCACGGGATGCCGCAGGGTCAAGAACATTTACTCCCGCACCGATGAAATCCGTATGGGAGCGCAGTTTGTTTCTGCATTCAATGAAAGTAAAGATGGCGCCCGAGTGATCCGCACGGGTCCGATGGTAACTCGTCTCCAACGTGTTGCAGATCCGATCATCGCTGCCGCACGCAAGGATTGGGATGTCCCCTACACCGTCACACTCGTTAAAGACAGCGAAATCAATGCCTTTGCTGTGCCCGGCGGCCCGATGTATTTCAACACTGGCCTGATGCAGCTGGCGACGACCGATGATGAGCTGGCCAGTGTGCTAGCGCATGAAGTCAGCCATATTGTGAAGCGTCACTCCGCGCAGCAGCTATCCGATGCGGCCGTTAAACAAGGCATCGCCGGAATACTCTTTGGCCGCTCAAACGCCGATGTGAAAACAGTGGTCGGACTCACGCTAAACCTGAAGGACAGGGAGTTCAGCCGTGGGGATGAGTCCCAATCCGATGAATACGGTTTCAAGTATCTGGTCGCGGCAGGATATAACGTACGCGGTATGGCGTCAATGTTCACGAAAATGCAGGAAGCGGCTGGTAAGTCTGACGAGAAACTCGCGTTTCTGAGCACCCATCCCCTTACACGAAAGCGCATCGAAGCCGCTGAAAAGCGCGCGGAATCCTACGAAAACGGCACGTGGAAGGCGCCCAAGTGAGGTGTACCGCAGTCATCCCAGCCTACAACGAGAGCACCCGAATTTTAGGCGTTCTCGGGATTTTGGTACAGGCAGGGAATGTTAGCGAGATTATCGTCGTCAACGATGCCTCATCGGATAACACAGCAACCATCGCGCGGGAGTTTGCGACAACCGCGCCAAAGCCAATTCGTGTTTTTGATATGGCGACCAATGGCGGTAAAGGCGCGGCCATGCACCGCGGGGCAACCGAGACAGACGCCGAAGTGGTCCTCTTCCTAGATGCCGACTTGGTCGGGCTGACGGTGGAGATGGTGCAGAACATGACAGCGGGCGTCATCGCGGGTCAGGCAGACATGACGCTTGGCGTGTTCCGCGGTGGCCAGTTCTGGACAACACTTGCACAAATTCTAGTGCCCAATATTAGTGGTCAGCGCTGTATTTTGCGCAGCCTTTTTCTCGATGTCCCCAATGTGGCAAATGCGCGCTACGGCGTTGAGCTTGCTATTACAAATCATGTGCTCGCCACAGGCGTGCCATGTTCAACCGTTATTCTCCGGGATGTCAGCCACCCTACCAAGGAACTCAAGCTAGGCATCATCCGGGGAACCATAGCCCGTATGAATATGTACATCCAAATGGTGCCATACATGATTAAGCGGGTTTCTTCTCGGCGAAAACGATAGATATAGGAGTCAGTGATGAGCCTCAGGGATGCACAGCGTGGATTGGGGGCGTTACTGGAAGTAGATCTCCAGATCGACCGACGTAGACAACAGATTGCGGCACTGGATCCGGGTACGACGCTCGCCGCCAGGTACAAAGTCAGCAAACCAAATGCGGATACCCTCCGTGCCGAAGCGAACACGCTTGCGGCAGTTCAGAAAGATGCTGAGCTGACGCTTGCTGGCATCGAAAGCAAGATCAAGGCGGCCACTGACAAGCTCTATTCCGGTAAAGTGACAAGCCCACGCGAGCTGGAAGACCTTCAGGCCGGGATTGATGCCCTTGGACGTCAGAAGGCAACGCTTGAGGATGAGCTGCTCATTCATATGGAAGCAGCAGCGACGGCGGACAAGGCCGCGAAGGCAGCGGAGCTCGATGTTGCGAAGATTACCCGTGCTTATCGAACGCTGAAAGACACAAATACTAAGCGTGAGGCAGAGCTGCTGGCAGAAATCAAGGCAATGGAACCGATGCGTAAGCCTCTGGTGAATGCGATTGCCGACAAAGCCGTTGTCAAGCAATACGAGCTGATCCGCGAACGCAAGGGCGGAGCGGGCGCGGCATTTATGACATGGGACCGTACGTGTACATCGTGTGGGATGATGGTCAATGGCACTACCGTAAATGCAGTCACGGATGGCTTGGTCCTCGCCACGTGCGAACACTGTAGCCGGATTCTTCTGCCGGGTTAGGTGGCGGTGATGATTCCAGCGCAGGTGGATGTACTTATTGTTGGGGCGGGCTTTGGTGGCTCGCTCCTCGCACAGATTCTTGCAAAGTCCGGGATGCAGGTTGCCCTTGTTGAGCGCGGTCAGCATCCAAGGTTTGCGATGGGCGAAAGCACATCCCCGCTGACCAATCTCCTGCTCGAGCAGTTTGCCCAAGACTATGACCTTCCCCACCTCAACCACCTTGCAACGTGGGGGGCGTGGAAGGCCAATATCCCGGATGTGGGTGTTGGGCTAAAGCGTGGCTTTACGTATTATGGTCACCCTGCGGATGGAAGCGCTACGGGTGTCCGAGGGCCTCTCGCCGTCGCGGCAAGCCCTGGAAACAGCTGCGCCGATACACACTGGCTACGCTCGGATGTCGATACATGGCTGTGTGACAAAGCAATCGACATGGGTGTGCATTACTCCGATAGGACATCGGTGACCAGCGTAACCCCGGACACAGATGAGCGCTGGCAGGTTGCCTTGGAACGCATAGATGGCGAGTGTATTACGGTAGATGCCGGATTTATCGTCGATGCGGGTGGCCGTACGGCAGCGCTTGCGGACCACGTTGGAGCAAAGTCAATTCCTTTTGCTGACTATCCTGACACCGTCGCTTTGTATTCCCACTTTGACGATGTTGCACTGGCGGAAGAATTACCGCAGCTGGGCGCTCCAGAAACGGCTCCCTATCCCATTGATTGGTCAGCATTGCACCATGTCTTTCCCGGTGGCTGGATGTGGATGCTCCGCTTTGATGACAACCGGGTCAGTGCCGGCGTATCGGTTGAACGCTGGCTGGCGATGGAAGTGAACCTACTCGAAGATGGCGGCTGGGAACGGCTCCTTGCTCGGATGCCAGCTGTAGAAAAGCAATTTGCTAATGCAAAACGTGTCTTGCCATGGATGAAAGCTGACCCGTTACCTGTCCGTCTCGACCGGGTCGCAGGCACACTTGATGGTGCAGCGTGGGCATTTCTACCAAGTGCTACCGCGTTTATCGATCCCCTGTACTCAACCGGGTTTTCGCTGACATTACTTGGCATTGAGCGCCTCGCCCCTCTCCTATTAAGCGGCAAAACGAGTCCAAGCGACCTTGCATCCTACGAAGCAGCCGTCCAGCGAGATATCGCCTGTGTTGCGCGATTTATTAGCGCAAACTTTGCCGCGTTTCCGGACTTTGAGCGCTTTACGGATGTCTCGATGTTTTACTTTGCTGCGGCATCCTGGTCGGAAATCTGCCGGAGGATTGGAAAGCGTGAGCGCGCACCCGGAATGTTGCTCTCGGGTGATAGCGCATTCTGGCAAGGGTTTGCTGATTTTCTGGATGGAAAGTGCACGGCTGCGGAGGCCATTGCGCCTTGGAATATTGCAGGCCTCGCGGATGCCCAGAAAGCTGGGATGTACCCGGCAAACCTTTCGGATGTCATTAATGCAGCGGACAAGCTTGGGCTAACGCAGGATCAAATGCAGGACATCATCGAGAAGGCAGACTGGGCCCGCTGCGACTAGGAATGTAACCCGCGACGGCGGTATTCCATGGGCGAAATGCCAACACGCGCACGAAAGGTACGGCTGAAGTAGGCGTGGCTGGCAAAGCCCGTGCGGGATGCGACTTCACTAACGGTTAGGCTTGCATTGGTGAGGAGAGACTCTGCGGCGCGGATGCGGGCTTGTAAAAGATCCTCAATCGCCGAGACTCCGTAGAACCGCAGATACAGCTCGGAAAATCGGCTTACTCCAAGGTGCACTTCACGCGCGAGGTTTGCGATGTCCCAGGGATGGTCGAGATTTGCAAGCATCCGCTGTCGCAGACGATCAAATGTTGGCCGGTGTACCGCTTCCGCCGCAGACCACGGAGTGTCTGGCATATTGCAAGCAGCCACCGTGCGCGCAAGGAGCGAGAGAACGGCAATAGATGCCAATGATTTGCCGATGTCGTCCTTGCGGGCGAGATCACGAGCAATCGTCTCGAAATGCGGACTAACGTAAGATGTTTCAATCGGCAGAAATGGCTCCCCAACAGGGTGTCCCATAATTCTGCAAACGCTCTCTATGTCATTGCCCACGATGTGCAGCCAGTCATTGCACCAGGAACCAGACACAGATGTGTACCAATGCGGTGTGCCAGGTGGAATGAGGATGACCGTGCCGGGCTGGACAGTGAACGACTCAGTGCCGATTCGCAGCTGCATATGGTCATGAAGGCGGACCCAAATCGTTTCATGAAATCCGTTTGGCCGGTCAACAGCAAACCCATCGGATTCGCGCCTGCGCGCACCGAAGGCTCTGACTTCAATCTGTGGGACTAGTTCGCTTATGCTCATCGTAGGATTCTGCAATGATTTCGTTACAGCATACAATATAAAGTACACCACTGCGGAATAATATGCAAAACGTAGTGGGTCGCACACTGCAGTGTAATCACCACTGGGAGCCTAAATGTTTCGACGAACCGCATTCCTCGCATCCGCCATCAGTGTCAGTCTGCTCGCTGCATCCAGTGTCACCGCACAGGATGTCACAGTTAGCATTCAGGCCGATAAACCTGGGCGTAGTGTCAACAAAAATATGTACGGCATTTTCCTTGAGGAGATCAACCACGGCGTCGATGGTGGCCTCTACGGAGAAATGGTTGCAAACCGTGCCTTTGAAGACAGCCGACCACCAGAAGGGTTCAAAAAGGTTGGCGAGAAGTGGGTTTCCGATGCTGGCTGGGACAGCGGCTTCAATGTCAAGCCGGGCACCGTGCCCCGCTGGCAGCTGGACCAGCGTGGCGGTAAGGCTGCCTGGTGGGTAGTCCCGGTCAGTGGCTTGAACCAGAATTCTCCCTATCACCTACGCGTAAACGTTACTGAAACAGCATCGGGTGCAAAACCCACCGCCATCCGAAACACAGGTTTCTGGGGCGTTGGTTTTCGAAAAGGCGCATCGTACAAAGTTGTCGCCCATATCCGCTCCACGACTGGGGATGCACGCAAAGTACGTATCCTCGGCGATGACCGCTACGGCAATGCAGTGACATCAACGCTAACAGGAACATCCGTGGGTAACGGCTGGACCCGCATTGAAGGAATTATCACGGCGAAAAAGACCATTGACAATGCTCTTTTGACACTTGAGCTACCAACCAAGGGCACCATTGACATCGATTATGTCAGCTGCTTCCCCGTGAAAACCTGGAACAACCGCCCCAATGGCCTGCGAAGTGACATCGCCAAAATGATTGCCGACATGAAGCCAGCTTTTGTGCGCTTCCCCGGCGGCTGTGTTGTCGAAGGTGGCTCGCCGGAGATGACCTATCGCTGGAAAGATGGCATCGGGCCTGTGGAAGAGCGCTACGAGCGCTGGAATGCTTGGAACTACCGACGAACGCACGGCATGGGTGCATTGGAATACCTCCAGTTCTGCGAAGACCTCAAGGCACAGCCGATGTGGGTTGGCTTTGCGGGCCAAACGTGTATCTACCGCAACCCCCAACATGTTCCGCTTGCGAGTATGAGCTGGGTCATCGATGACAATATCGACTTCCTACAATACGCTATCGGCGATCCGACATCCGAGTGGGGTAGCAAGCGCGCGGATGCTGGTCACGCAGCCCCATTTGCAAATCCACTTGTTGAAATTGGCAATGAGAATGTCGGACCTGAATACGAGACCCGCTACAAAATGGTCTACGCACAGGTTCACCGGCTGTTCCCCAGCCTCACTACGATTGCCGACTACAACATCCCGAATGCCGAGTTCGACCTCATCGATGAGCACTACTACAACTCCCCGAGCTGGTTCTTTGGAAACTTCAACTTCTACGACAACTATGACCGGAAGCAAAAGCCGGTGTATGTCGGTGAGGTAGCGGTCACGACACCCGAGGGCGGTCCGGATAAAGGCAATATGCTTGCAGCTCTAAGCGAAGGCGTCTTCCTGATGGGCTGTGAGAACAATGCCGATGTCGTGAAGATGGTCTCCTATGCGCCGCTACTTGCACATGTAAATGGCAAGTCGGGTTGGCACGGGATGATTCTCTTTGACAGCCTTCGTACCGCTGGCACGGTTTCGTACCATTTATGGAAGCTATTCCACACCAACCGACCCGATGTCACGATTCCAACAGCCGTAAAGAGCGCAAATACAGGGCGCAAGGTTATCGATGGCAAAATCGGTGTTGGTACATGGCTGACGAGCAGTGAGTACAAGGACATCACGGTTACGGCTGCTGGCAAGACGGTATATGACTCCAATGCAAGTGGATTTCCTGGGGCCAAGACTGAAGGTGGAATTTGGCAAACTTTCGGTAATGTCGCGAAGCAAGTCGGCAACGAAACCGGGACATATACATTTGGAGATGCCAGCTGGTCCGAGTACACGGTCAAGCTGAAAGCTCGCAAGGTGTCCGGTGATGAAGGTTTCCTCGTCGTTTTTGGAGACAAGACCGGGCAGCGCTACTGGTGGAACATCGGTGGCTGGGGCAACCGTGAGCACGGAATCGAGCGTAACCGGGCTCCGGTCGGACAGCGTGTACCGGGGCGTATCGAGACAGGACGCTGGTACGACATCGAGGTCAACGTCAGCGGCGGAGTGATTGTCTGCAAGCTTGATGGCAAGCAGATTCACAGTGTTCCTGTCCCGGATAATGCCGATGTATATGCGAGCAGCGGCTACGATGCGACGAAAAAGGAAGTTATTGTCAAGCTGGTCAACTCCACCAATGCACCGAAAGGCTTTGGTATGTCGATGTCTGGTTTATCGGGAATCAGCAATAAAGCCACGATGACCATCATCCGTGCGGATGACCCGCAGGCGAACAACTCACTCCTTGAGCCAAACAAGGTCGTGCCGGCTGAATCGACCATTGCTTGGCCACCAGCGAATGGAAAAGTAACGCTAGGCAGCAATGCACTGGCTATCATCCGCTTCAAGGCGAATAAGCCCAAGTGATTTCATGGATTACGCCACCCGGGATTCAGATCACGGGTGGCCCATGGCTTGCAGCGCAGGAGACCACTGCGATGCGCCTCG
>JAURHZ010000068.1 GCA_030833025.1 Armatimonadota bacterium | reverse complement strand
TAGGACTTGACCACACACGGCTCACCTACCGCTACGCAGGACGTGATTTCCGCCTAACAGATGTCAAGGGAAATGTCGTAAAGGATGTCATCGCGAGTTAAACAGATATCCCACCGTTAATTGCACGTTAGGGTTTAGCAGTTTTTTGGAAATGCACCGCACAAAGCGGCGTGTATTTTGCTGCTATTAATCGATCATTCATGATGTTACGTGACACTAGACTTATACGACGAAGCCATCAGGAAATACACGGATGACATGGTTGATGTGGCTCTGATCGCATGCGATCATCCAGCAAAAAATCAGCCATTGACGCTTAACTATTTCTGAATGTTCACCGTATTCGGGAGACTTATAGATGTGATTTTATCCCTACTAAATCACATGCATTTTGAGCACTTTTCCTCCTAAAAAAGTGAACCATCCTACCGACAATTCAGTCTGTTATGACGGTACTACAATGAAAACAAAACTATTAAAAAATATAATCAGTATTTCCCTACTATTGACAGTTGTTGTTGCAATAACAGAGGCACCAGCAGCGGCGTACTTGGACCCAGGCGCGGGTAGTATGGCAACACAGCTCCTTATTGCAAGTGCCGCAGGACTGCTCTACACCTTTCGTAACTGGTTTCGTGGCAAAGCCGGCAAAGGCAACACAAAACACTAAGTCGCTCAAGTCGTCAGGTTTCCGGTCGTTCCCATCCCGCCGCACTGCGGACACCGATGCATAACCACATATGTTTCAAACCCGTGGAGAGTCTGTGTCCAAGGTCATAACGTTTCTTAGGCAGGCACTGCTGCTGGCATTACCCATCACCGCAACCTGCCTTTACCCCCTGATTACGCTCGCGGCAACCAATCGCTTCGAGATTCCCATTACCGTAATGCTGATGCCAGCTATCGGTGCGGTTGTACTCACATTCGCGAGTGGACTCGCTCTCGCTTGCATCCGAAAGCCAGAAGTATCTCGATTTGCCTCGATGTTACTGAGCACATTCATCCTGTTTACGTTTGCCTTCCGTGACATCGTGGTTGGCCCCGCGGTCATTGTGGCTTACTTTTTTGACAATGCCCGTGCCGAAACCGTTGGTACATACCTCTGGTTTGGTTTTGCCATAGCCGGAATCGTCTGTGCTTTGCTGATGCGCCGAATCCTGCCACGCGCATTTGGTGCATTCACCGCCATTGCCGTCACACTGATGCTCATCCCATTAGTGACAACCCCTTGGAAAGATGCCATAAGAACAGCAAACTATGCTGACTATAACCAGAACATCACCAGTGGAAACAAGAGTGACCGTGCTGTCCACACTCTGGATGCAGCTAAGGGCCTCCTCACAAAGCGGTCCTCTAGCGAGACCGATAGTCCGTCCACTGCATTACCGGACTTGCAGATTGTCATCTTGGATGCATACGGACGCGATGATGTCATTCAGTCCTACTACGACTACGACAACCATCCGTTCCTGAAAAATCTTGAGGCTACAGGCTTCTCCGTAGCGACACGTAGCCACGCGAACTACACACAAACAGTGCTTGCCGTGGCATCGATGCTAAATTTCAAGCCGGTAGAGCAGCTTAAGAGGTCTAAAGATGTTGACCTGGCCGGTGTGGTAACGAATACGATTGACAACGCAATTCTCTGGCAAACCATGCGAAAGCTTGGCTACAAGATCGTAAGCGTTCCGAGTGGAACAAGCCTCACGGCAATGCCAAGCGCTGACCTTACCTTTGAAACCAACGAAAACTTCATGATGAGCTACAAAGTGGAAACAGCACTCCGCCTGCTCATCGAACGAACACCGCTTTCTCTTATCTCACTCATTGATGAGTCGAGCGTCCGTAGGCACCGGCAACAGCTGCGCGATGTTTTCCGTTTCTGGCAGATGTCAACCGAGTTGACAGCACCCAAGGCAACATTTGTACATGTCCTCGCTCCACATCCGCCTTTTGTGTTCGATGCCAATGGCGACCCGGTGAAACCAAATAGTCGTACATTCTCCTTGTTGGATGGCAGTCAACTTATTGAAAAAATTGGCAAGGAAACATACAAAAGAGCCTATGTCTCACAGCTAAAAGCCATCAACACTAAAGTCCTTTCAACCATTGACACTATGGATGCTAAGCCACATCGAGAAACAATCACCGTCATCTTAGGCGACCATGGCCCGCGGATGAACCTTGATTGGACATCCTCAAACGGCACCGACATGGATGAAGTCAAAGGCACGCTCATGGCTGTCCGGGTTCCGGAGCGCTACAAAGCTGCCATCGGTGACATCGATAAGTGCTCACCCCTTATCCTCCTCCACCGCATCGCAACTAAGATCTATGGCGCACAAATCCCGCCAGTGGATGACTTTAGCTACTACAGCACCCTAAATGAGCCATTTACCTTTGTTCCGATGACGAATCCGACGGGTCGTAAGGATGATCCGGCGGTCAAGCAACCCTAAAAATCAAATGCATTCAGTCGCTGGGAGACCGCGGTCAACGGTGAGTCTTCTAGCGCACACAGCTGGCTGATAAATGCCATCCAGATTGCGTTCGGCTCCCAGATTTCATGGAGCCAGTCATCGTGGGAGGCATCAACAATATTGCCACGCAGCCGCCGAATCAGATGCACAAGACACGAAACGCGGTAGTTCATCGAGCAATGAACCAAAACCGTTTCCTCTTGATGCCGCTCAAGCCAATTGAGACAAGCGAGGACCCCGTCCATCGTCGGCTGCATCCAGATAACCGGAACCACATCGTAGTCGACGCCCGCATCCGCCCACCAGCCATCTTCTTCCGCGAGCTCCTGCGTTGGTGGCAGCAGATTCAGGACAGCTGAAACACCTGCCTCAGCTGCAAACCACTGGACATCTGCTTCTGAAACTTGCCCGCACGTATAAATCCTAGGAGCCACTTGCCACAGATTCGGGGCATCTAGACCAGAGCATTTGATGGGAACATTCATACGTTGTCAGCCTACCTGAGGTTGTATCTGCTTTGCACCTTGCATCCATAAAGGCGGATAATGCGACTGCAAATGGTTTGACGTGGAGGAACTGGGATGACACGAATACTTGCGATTGACCTCGGAGCTGAGAGTGGCCGCGGCGTGATTGGGACGCTGTCGGATGACCGAAAGCTCTCACTTAATGTCATCCACCGCTTTCCAAATGGCCCCGTCAAAGTAGGCAACACGCTTTACTGGAACACCACCGGGCTTATCCAAGAAATTCGAAATGCAATCCGACTGGCAGCCGAAGATGGCGGATTTGCATCCGTGGGTATCGACACTTGGGGTGTGGACTTTGCCCTTATCGGTAAAGGTGGCACGCTGGTCGGGAGCCCTGTTCATTACCGCGATGCGCGCACGGATGGATTCACGGACAAAGTCTTTGCCAAGGTCCCACAGGATGAGATTTATGCGGCTACGGGTATCCAGACGATGCAAATCAATACCCTTTTCCAGCTGGCAAGCCTTGCAGAAAACCACGCTGAGCAGCTCGCAGCGACACAGCGCCTCCTCTTCATCCCCGACTTTCTCCATGGGCTTTTGACGGGGGTAGAGGCATCGGAGTTTACGATTGCCAGCACCAGCCAAATGCTCGACATCACGACGGGAACCTGGGCTACGGACATTTTGGAGCGTGTTGGTATCCCGACCAGCATTCTTCCCGACGTCCTTCCCGCGGGCGCAACCTATGGCGGAATCAATGATGTATCGTTGCCGGCAACAGTGCAAGGGATTCCGGTCATTGCGCCAGGTGGTCACGACACGGCGTGCGCGGTGGCTGCAGTGCCTGCAGCCGGCGGGGATGACTGGGCCTATCTTTCGAGCGGAACGTGGTCCCTCCTTGGCGTTGAGCTCGCAGAGGCTGTCCTGACTCCGGAGGCCTGCGCGATGAATATCACCAATGAAGGTGGCGTCTGCGGCACGGTGCGTTTGCTAAAGAATATCGCTGGCTTATGGCTGGTCCAGGAATGTCGCCGGGCCTATGCACGCCTCGGGCGTGAGCGTTCCTATGATGAACTAACACGGCTGGCAGCGGAGGCGCCGGCGCTCGCAGCGGTGATCGATCCGGATCATCCCAGCCTTGCGGCCCCAGACGACATGCCGCGTGCTATCCGCGAGCTATGCATTGCAACTGGCATCGAGGCACCGGAGGGTGTTGGGGCGATGATTCGTTGCTGCCTAGATTCGCTGGGTCTTAAGTATCGCAAGACATTGCGGATGATGGAGCGCGTAACCGGCCGTTCGATTCGCGTGTTGCATATCGTCGGCGGGGGAAGCCAGAATCGCTTGCTTAATCAGATCGCCGCGGATGCGACTGGCTGCACGGTTATCGCGGGGCCTGTTGAAGCAACAGCCATCGGGAATGTCCTTCTGCAAGGAATCTCCCTTGGAATCGTCAAAGACCTGAGTGACCTCCGAAGCATCGTCAGGGACAGCGTAACACTAGAAACTTATACACCAGATCCCGAGATGCACGCCCGGTTCAGCGCAATCGCAGATCTCTAAGCTCTAGTAAGGACACTTTCGGAATCGCCACAGGAGGTTTGCACCTGCTCCGCGCGCGGCAACCTGATTAGCCGAATAGGACTTTGCGTGACCATCCGCCATGATGAGGTTCACCCGCCCATTGCCCTTGCCATCCGTGTGGTGGCGGGCAAACAAAGGCTTAAGTCGCCCAGCGGCGAGGTCTGGTCGTGCGGCAACAAGATCGATGTCGGCAATCCGCGGTGGGATAAGCTGATCATCCTCCGTCGATGGAACGACCCATTCGCTCACACACGGGTCAAAATTATGCCCCCGGTAGCGACCGAGCGGGCCACCGGCTGGCGCATTCGGTGTCTCTCCGAGCAATGGTGTACGCGCAACTTCCAAAAGGGATGCCTCTGAAAGGACATCGGAGAAACCTTCCACCTGCGTTGGGTCAAACGCTGCGAGAGCTGTCATTCCCACCGATGAATAGCCGCGCGTGTTCCAATCGGCCGCGTAGCCTGGCTGTTTGGCCGATGGACACTTAACAACGTCCTTTGACTTGAAGTATGGGAATAGCTGCTCGGTCCAGATCGGTTTGGATGCAACGCCGTAGTTAGCAGTCATCGGGTAGCACTCATCGTAGTCAGTGGTGTACATCGTGAGCGACAAACCAAGCTGCTTCATATTCGAAAGGCAGGTCACAGAGCGAGCTTTTTCCCGCGCAGATGCGAACACAGGAAAGAGAATCGCAGCAAGAATTGCGATGATGGCAATGACGACCAACAGCTCAATCAGTGTAAAGGCACGTTTGGTTTTCATAAAGGACGCTCCATCGCCATGCAGCGATATCTGCGAATCCTACAGGTATGGATTGCGTGCTGCCACATTAGATGCATCAAAATGTCAAAAGACGCGACTGGTTGTTACCAGCCGCGTCTTGTTTCGTTGGGTTAGTAGAGATTATGCAGCTTCTGTTAGGTCAGCTGGCAGGCTGAACGATGTCCCAAGTGTCTGGACTTGCCCGGTTTCGGCTGCCTTGTAGCCAGCCTCGATGATTTCAATCACGTGAGCTGCATGCTCAGCGGTGACGATGGATGGCTTGCCTTCACGAATCCAGCGTACAAGTTGCATCGAGTCTTCCCAAACGTGGTGCTCACCGAGCTGACCGTGTGCTGGGAATGCCTTGACGTGCGGGGTGACCTGCAGCGGGCTAAGTCCCTCAGCACGTCCAGGATAATCAATTGGCTCACCGTTCAGCTTGGTGCCAACAATGGTGCCCTTTTCGCCAAAGTAGCTTGGCTGTCCGAATTCGGAGACCATTCCTGCGAAGGTTCCATGGATGAACGAGAACACATTGTCGCCAAAGTCTGCAAGAATAACGGTGTTGTCATCTGCATCGCAGTCGTACATCTCACCCTTGAACTCGCGTTGCTTAATGCCAATACCGCTCATCGCCGTCACACGCTTTACCGGTCCAAGAACGCCGGTAAGAGAGTGAAGCGCATAGACAGTCATGTCATAGAGTGGGCCGCCGCCCGGCTTGCGCCAGTACCAGGATGGGTTGATGTTGGTGAGTGGGCTATCTCCCGTACGCACGGACTCGCCTTCGTGGTAGCTACCAAATGCAGCACCTGCGACAGCCCAGCTGAGCTTACCAAGCTGTCCAGAAAGAATGGCTTCGCGGATCTTATGGTTGGTTGGCCGGAGCATTTGGCCCGGGGATGCGACGATATTAACTCCCTTTGCAGCGGCACGTGCGATAAGGTCGGTTGCCTCGCCGCTGGTTACGGTCATCGTTTTGTTGAAGTGGATATGCTTGCCAGCTTCGATTGCCTTGACGCCTTGCTCGTAGTGAAGGCCAATCGGCGAACAGATGATGACTGCATCCACGGATGGATCAGCAAAGACTTCATCTTCGGTTCGGTAGGCCTTTGGGACACCGTACTTTGCGGCGGCGGCTTCGGCGCGGCCATCCACAGGGTCACAGCATGCTGCGACGTGTGCGATCCCCTTCATGTCCTCAAGGACGAAGTGGTCTAGGGCTCCACGGATTCCAATTGATTCGCATCCGATGATTCCGATTCCTACTGATTGACTCATGTTGTGCTCCAAAGGGCTGCACCAGCACTGGTGCGGCGTGTTTACCACTTCTATTGTAGGTCGACAGAGGTGGGTTGTATATGTTGAAAATGAGGCATCTACGAGAAAATCTATCGCAAAAACGTAAAGATTTCACTGGTCGCTTTCGCATCAAGAATAGGATTCAGAAGCCAATCAGCAGATCTTGGTTCGGTGGGCTGCATGAGCTCTGGTGCGGCGTAATTACCACTTCTATTGTAGGTCGACAGGGGTGGGTTGTATATGTTCATACTGAGGCGAGTACATGAATTTTGACGGAGACAATCGTCTAACTTGAAGTGCCAATTCCATTTAGATGAGGATGAATGCTCGCATCGACTACGTCATGATGTGCATCGTGTGTCACAACCCATCAATGCACTGTGATAATAAGGAGGCACCACCTATGTATAAAGCAATTCTCTTCGACTTTGATGGCACAACCCTCGACACTGAGACGCCAGAATGCGCATCCTGGCAGGAAATCTACACCCGGCATGGGATTGTATTTCCAATCGATGCCTTCCACGCGGCGGTAGGAAAAGGCTACGACCCAGCCATTTTCGAGCCTGCTTACTACCTTTCAGAGGCGCTTGGAGCATCCGACCTCTACGAGGAGATCCGGCTAGAACAGCGGCGCATTTTCCACACAATGCTTGAGACGCAAGATTGCCGGGATGGAGTCCGTGACTGGTTGACGCACGCCACAACCACTGGTATCCGTCTTGCAGTCGCCAGCAGCTCACCCCGCATCTGGGTTGACACGCACACCGAACGCCTCGGGATTCAACCGCATTTTGATGTCTTTGCGACACGCGATGATGTCGGGCCGGGTCGACGTAAACCACATCCAGACATCTTTGAGAAAGCGTGCGAGTTCCTCGGAATCGCGCCTTCGGAAGCACTTGTCATTGAAGATTCCCAAAACGGTGCCATCGCAGCGGAAGCTGCTGGGTGTGACTGTGTGGTCTGCCCAAACCCGATGACCTCGCACATGACTTTCACAGAGAGTGCACTAGTTGTCGCATCCCTTGCTGAGTGGCATCCGACCGGAGTGTATAAACACTTCAGGGGATAGATGCCACTGGCATCCATCCCATGCTCCTATAGCTAAACCCTTAGAGTTAGGATTTGTCGGATGCCTTTACATAGGCATCAAACTGAACTTGCGTCATCGGTGGCCGAATCGTTCCCGCAAGGATTTCCTTTCGGCAAGCATCGAGCTTTGCAAGGCGGTCTGGACCAATCGCATCCTTGGTGTACGCAAAGTCAGTCAGATCAATCCACTTCTCTTTCAGCCCCTTGGTAATCGACCCCGGAGTGAATGTTCCCTTGACGAGTGCATCAACGGACTCGAATACCGCGAGGTCAACACGCTTGACCAGACTGGTCAGCACGCGTCCGGGCGCATCGCCATCTTGGTTACGGTCTGTTCCAATCGCATAATTCCCCTTTGGGGATGCTGCAATCGCCTTGATAACCCCAATACCCGTTTTGCCCGCAGCGTGGAAAATGACATCAGCCTTTGTGGACAGCTGCAGCTTCGCAATCTCCTGACCCTTTTGTGGGTCATCAAAGCTACCCGCATACCCGACGCGGATTTCGACATCCTTGCGCGCATGGATCGCACCCGCTTGATACGCAACCTCGTACTTCTTGATCAACGGGACATCGAGGCCGCCAACAAAACCAAGGACACCCGTCGTTGACATTAAGGCACCGAGGTAACCCACCAAGAAGCAGCCTTCCTCTTCTCGGTACTGGATACCAGCGCAATTCGATAAGGTTGGCGATTCTGCATCGATGATAATAAATGTCGTATCGGGGAACCGTGCTGCGACATCGTTTGTCGCCTGACGCATCAGGAAGCCAACCGCAAACACAACTTCATAGCCAGCGCGCGCAAGCTGTGAGAGGTTGTTGACGTAGTCCGCATTTTGGCGGCTCTCGATGATCTTGACCGGCAGTTTTAGCTCTGTCCGGACACGCTCGAGACCAAGGGCTGCCATGGCATTGAAGGACTTATCGTTCACACCCGCGATATCGGTCACAAGCCCAACCTTAGTCGGCTTTGGACGGGCATTTCCAAATCCTCCCGTTGTCCCCTTTTCAATACCCTTTGGACTTGTGTACTGGGTACGCTGTGGACATCCGGAGAGCAAGGAACCTGCCGCAATCAATGGCATCGATGATGCCAGCTGCAAGACAGTGCGTCGGGTCAATTGGTGTCTCATGTCTGCTATCGTACCCCAGCAACGTTACCTTGCAGTGGTAGGATATACGGACTCGTTATGACTTTTGCGCCTTCTGATCTCCTTTCAATCACCTCTCTCGTGTTCCTGGAAGGTCTCCTTTCAGCTGATAATGCGCTCGTTATCGCCCTGTTGGTACGCCATCTGGGTCCAAAGCAGCAGCAGAAGGCACTCTGGATTGGCCTTGCGATGGCATTTGGCCTCCGATCCATCGGAATTGGCCTCGCCAGCTACCTGATTGGTCTCTGGTGGGTCTGCGGCCTTGGATCGTGCTACCTCCTCTTCCTGACCATCAAACACTTCATCAGTAAGTCTAAGGGTGAGGGTGGTCTCCCGGATGATGTCCAAGAAATGGAGTCCCACAAGGGCTTTGGCATCACCATCATGCAGATTGCGATTACCGATCTGTTCTTTGCCATCGACTCGATTCTCGTAGCCGTCGCTCTTGTCCCGAATCGCTCAAAGATCTGGATTGTCTACCTCGGTGGCTTCCTCGGTATGCTCCTCCTTCGCGTCACCGCTCAGATCCTGATTGGCCTCGTCAAGAAATACCCATCGCTCGACAATGTCGCCTATCTCTTAGTCGGCTGGGCCGGCGTAAAGCTCGGATTTGAAGCCCTTCACCTCTTTGGTCTGTCGCAGCATCAGCACCTGCCATCCATGCCAGAAGCCGTCTTCTGGCCAGTGTTCGGATTGTTGGTTGTCGCCGGTGCCGTGGATGCCGTCCGCAAGGGTCCTGCAACCACTCCGGGAATCGATGAAACAGCGATGGTGGATGCTAGCTCGACTATTCCGGTAACCGATGATGGTGCAGCGGTAGATGTTCCTGAAGCCCATTAATATCTAGCGACAATCAGAAACCGTGAAAGACGTGGATCCACGCACGGGTCCCCGTTGGATCTATAAGCATCGTGTAATACGTGCCATCCCCCGGATACGTTGAGAACGGCTGATCAAGCGTTCTATAAACCTTGCCACCGGCTGGCATACTATTTGGCCACCAATACGGCGCGAAGCTAAAGAACAACGCACCCGGAGACTTAGTAGATGACTTTCCAATCTTGCTACCAAGCGCTGCAAGGGTCACTGGAGAGGCATCGATACGGGCAAGATACGCGCTGTCAAGAAAGCCTCCCAGCTCATAGACATTCACTTTTGTGGGCTTATCCGCCCCTTTAGGAAGCATTTCGACAATGTCGCCTGGGAGTGGATCCGTAAATGCCGGGATATCCATGAACC
>JAURHZ010000067.1 GCA_030833025.1 Armatimonadota bacterium | reverse complement strand
CTGCTTGCCGTGTGTACGTTGATGGTTGGTATTGCGAGAGCTGAGAACACCGTCTGGATTTCTGCATCAACGCCATCGGTCAAGGTCAGTAAATCCGGTATGACGTACAAATTCGAGACAGCCAAGTCCACTTGGTATGTAAAGCAGGGCGACAAATTGCCCGCGCACTTGCAAACAGAGCCCGGAAAAGTCTTGCGTGCCGGTGTAAAGTCATCCACAAAGGGCGGAAAGCACTGACAGGATAATCCGACAAGCCCCCCAGCAGGGTGGAGGCGGTACACTGATGCCGATAATTATGGGCGACAGCAAGGCATTCATCTCCACCCCCCGCGAAGTTTCGAAGAAGCGACCCGTCAGCGAGCGCATCCATGACTGGAAGGAAGTCTACCTTCCGATGGCTCCGGACACGCTAAAGACACAGGCATCCCGCTGCATGGACTGCGGTGTTCCTTTCTGCCACAACGGGTGTCCTCTCGGCAACCTCATCCCGGACTGGAATGACCTCGTCTACCGGAACCGATGGAAGGAAGCGATTCAAGCCCTCCACGCGACAAACAATTTCCCAGAATTCACGGGCCGGCTGTGTCCTGCACCTTGCGAGGATGCTTGCGTGCTGTCCATTAACAGCAAATCGGTGACCATCAAGACCATCGAGCAACGCATCATCGACCATGCCTTTGAACAAGGCTGGATTTTCCCTGAACCACCTGCACACCGCACGGGTAAGAAGGTTGCTGTCATCGGTTCCGGACCCGCCGGACTTGCCGCAGCCCAACAGCTCAACCGAGCAGGGCATTTGGTGACTGTCCTCGAGCGCGATGACCGTATCGGTGGCCTCCTTCGCTATGGAATCCCTGACTTCAAAATGGACCGCGCCGTACTTGACCGCCGCCTCGAGCTCCCCGAAGCCGAAGGCATTCTTTTCAAGACCAACATTAATGTCGGCGTGGATGTCAGTGGCGAGGACCTCCTCCGCGACTACGATGCCGTCCTCGTTTGTATCGGTGCCCTGCGTCCACGTGACCTCGATGTCCCCGGACGCGAGCTCAGCGGCGTTTACTTTGCCATGGATTACCTCACCCGCCAGAACCGCGTGGTCGCTGGGGATGCCGTAGAGGACACGATCAATGCAAATGGCAAGCATGTCCTGATCATCGGTGGTGGTGATACCGGTGCTGACTGCTACGGAACCGCCATCCGCCAAGGTGCAGCAAGTGTCCATCAGTTCCAAATCCACCCGGAACCGGGAACGGACATGCCAGACCTCAACCCGTGGTGGCCACAGCCTGCCCATATCCTCAAGCTGGGTCCAGCCCACGAAGAGGGTGGCGAGCGCGTTTATGGCATCCACACAACGCATCTCAGCGGTGAAAATGGCTGTGTAACCGGCCTCCACACCGTGGATGTCGAGCGCGTTGGCAAGGGACCAAATGGCGAGCGTCGCATAGAGGCTGTTCCTGGTTCCGAACGCATCTTCCCTGCCGATATCGTCCTGTTGGCGATTGGCTACAACGGGGCGGAACATCCCGTCATCAATACCTTTGGGCTGAATGTGGATGGCCGTGGAAATGTAAAAGCATCCGATGACTACCAGACATCAGTGCAAGGCGTGTTCGCAGCTGGGGATGCCCGCCGTGGACAGAGCCTGATTGTTTGGGCGATTGCCGAGGGCCGCGAGGCTGCCCGTGGCGTGGATGAGTATCTGACTGGCAAAAGCCGTCTCCCATTGACGCACGTCGTCGAGTAGGAATTTTTAGCGGACAGAGTTCCGCAAATCCTGTAATGTCGGGGTATGTCCACCGTATCCCGACATCCAGACCTAAAAGGCATCCTTGACACCTGGCGTGCACAAGAGCTGCTCGCATCCGCGCCAGCCCGCATCGATCAGCATCGAAAAGGCAACCTAAGCATCCACGTAACGCGTCCGGATGGCTCCCCGGCCCCGGATGGCATCTTGGTCAACATCCGCCAGAAAACCCACGCATTCGGCTTTGGATGCGCCGCGCTCAGCTTGCATTCACACACCGACCCAGCCGCCGAAGCGCAGTATCAAAAACTCTTCACGGATGCATTCAACTTCGCGACCATCATGACCTTTTGGCATGACATCGAGAAGGAAAAGGGAAAGCGCACTACTGAGCTCTACCTTCGCCGTGCGAAGACCCTTAAGGCCGCCGGAATCCGTGTAAAAGGGCATCCCCTGATTCTCCCCGGCGTCTGCCCTGGATGGGTTCCAAAAGACCCGGATGGCGCCCGTGCCGCTGTACAAGACTGGATTACGCACATGGTCCGGACATTCCGTGGTGTGGTGGACACTTGGGATGTCACAGGCGATATATGGACGGCGGACAACCAACAAAATGGAATTGGGGCATGGGTTCGTAAGGCGGGACGTCAGCAGGTTTTTGCAGATGCGCTTCGCTGGACGAAAGCGGCCAACCCGGATGCGGTAACGCTTTACAACGACTTTGCACTCGACAATGCCTATGTAGATTTAGTGCGCGGGGCGATTCGTGGCGGAGATCCGCTAAGCGTTCAGGGACTAGAGGCGCATATGGATGGCGCAGGCTGGCTCCTCGAGCAGCTCTGGATGCATTCAGACACGTTTGGAAAGCTGGGACGCCCGCTGCACTGGTCTGAAATCACGGTGAACAGTAACGATCTTGGGGCAAAGGGCCCTCAGGGTGATATCAGCACACGTAGTGGTGAGGCGCGTCAGGCAGAGTATGCGGACGCGATGTACCGCCTGTTGTTTTCACATCCAAATGTGGATGCTATTTGCTGGTGGAACCTTGTGGATGGTGACTGGGGTGGCAATCCGGGTGGCTTGGTGCGTCGAAACCTTACGCCAAAGCCGTCCTACGATGTCATCCGTCAGTTGATTCATGAAGAGTGGGATTCGACGATGCGTAAGCGAACCGACCACCGGGGTGAGGTATCGGCGCGCGTGTTTGCTGGTACCTATGAAGTGACCATCGATGGCGCCGGCATCAGCAATAAACAGGTCACCATTGATGTCACAGCTGGTAAGTCAACCCGGCGCGTAGACGTCACTCTATAACCCTACGCCGGCTCTGTTTTAGTTCAATTTCTTGATGACAAAGAAGGTGTGGTACGGAAAGAGTGCATGTCTAAAGTGACGGATAAGGGTGCCATTAGATGCATTGAATGCGGCTAGAACTGTGCCGATTGGCGTCTCCTTTTTGCCTAGCTCCCAGTGATGCTGGCCATCAAAGGTATGTGGCTGCGCTGGTCTGAGCGGATGCCACTCTACTCCGATATGCTTTGGCGCATAGCGGTAAATACCGCGTGTAAAAGTGAAGCCAAAGTGTGGGCGGGCATCCGGGACCGAGATGACTGCATGCGTTCGACAAACGCGTAGCAGCTCATTTGTGCACTTGGTCAGCTCTGAAAATGGCAGGTGTTCCAGCACCTGACAACACAGAGCAACATCAGCATGGTTGTCAGGTAGCAGAATGTTCTCTACACCGCAGACAACATCCGGGTTTAGGGATGCATCAAAGTCCACCGTTGTCACATGGATGTCTCGCATCCGGAGGAGCTCAGTAACCACCTGGCTTCCACATCCAACCTCAACCACACTTCGGGCTCCCAGTTCGGAAACGATTGAGACTTGCTCGACATAGCTGTAGAGGCGCTCCCGCTGCTCATATGTGGCAGCCTGATAATGGGACGTATCAACCTGAACGGGCATTTTTCCAGAGAGTGCGGATGTTGACATAGTCACACATACCGGCAACTTGTATGCCAGCAGGCAGGTCTACATGCCGCCCATGGTTCCGCCCATTGTCTGCCCACCCATCGTTTGACCCTTTGGTGCTTCCACTTCCCATGCTGGACGTGCAGCACAAAGCGGGTCAATTCCACGCAGCATCATCCCCTGGCCGCGGCTTTCATGTGTCCGGATGGTTGGTGGGTCCGTCGGGTCGCGCATTTGGATCAACAGGGTCGTTCGCGCTTCATCGGATGTATTGATGCCACTGCCATGAATGGTGAGGTAGGAGAAGAACAGAACATCCCCGGCATCCGCTGGACACGGCGTTGCATCTTCAACGGCATAATCTTCTGGGTCTAGGTGCCACCCACCATCGCCGTTGTGTTGCAGCATCCCAAGCTTGTGTGAACCGGGTACTACACGGATGCAGCCTTTCTCAATGGGGGCAGCGTAAAAGTGGATGATAGCGGCAATCATCGAGTGGTTGTCATGCGGGAAATACGGCGCATCCTGGTGCATCGGGAATGGGGAGCCCTTCTCGGCGGGCTTGATGAACATTTTGCTGTGGTGAAGCTGAACGTTTGGGCTGCCGATACAGTCGGCTGCACAGCTGGTGATACGTTCATCCAGCATCAGCTGTGCAAGCTTTGCGGATTGAAATTGGACATCGTGGCAGTGACGGAGCTGCGTGACGCCGCGGGTTCCTGCACTTCCCCAGGTTGGGTCTTCGATGCCTCGGATGTCAGCGAGACGGGATGCCAGCGCATGGCATTCATCGCGGTAGAGAGCGGCTTCTGCGGGAGTGAGGATGCCCTTGACCAGCACATAGCCATTGGCATCAAAGAACTGCTTTTGCTCATCCGTTAACATCGTTCGAACCCTCATAAATCACTGGTTTGAGTGAGGACAGTTTAGCGCGTTGCGGATGTGTTTTGCTGGTTTGGTGATGGCTGGATTTTTCCAGGCATTCTGATGTTCAAGTCTCGCTATGTCACCCTGAATTACACACGTGAGCATTCGGGTTCCGTTCCAGGTCGTCGCAACCTTTGCGTTGATACCAATTATGTGATTTCGATTCGCTAGATGAAATTGACTAAATTCCAAGATATTGCGTTGATTATCACCTTTTGGATGGTTAACCTACGTAACAGAAGGATAATTTGGGTTTGCGATGTCAAGGTGAAACTACATAATGTGAGAGGTAAAAGGGCTCACCCTACTATCGTGTTCACATGCCTCACCAATATCAGCGAAAACCGCGCGTCCTGCTCATCAGTCACTCCTGCCGTAAGGCAGTCGAGGGGCATCCGCGTGCCGCTGCCCTCCACGCCCTCGGGACCGTCGACCTCAAGGTAATCACTCCCCGTACTTGGCGCTTCTACGGCAAGTGGACGGGCGTAGAACACCCACATCCTTCGCTGTTCAATATGACTGACTATGCTGTCATCCTGCCATGGCTACCTGCCATCGGGTCGCACATGCACACCTATGTTGGTCTCCGGCATATTCTCAATGGCTTTCAACCAGACATCGTGGATATCTGGGAAGAACCGTGGGCGATGGTCAGTGCCCACGCCACCAAGCTCATTCGAAGTGAATTTCCGAATACGAAAATACTGCTGGAGACCGAGCAGAACCTCTACAAAACGTTACCGCCTCCATTTTCGAACTTCTGGAAATACACCTGTCGCGAGGCCGATTACCTTGTCGGACGCAGTGAAGAAGCTGTCGATGTTTCCAAGGCGTACGGCTACCGTGGAGAGGCTGCGGTGCTTCCCAACGGTGTGGATACAACACAATTCCACCCACGCAATCGTGCGATTAGCCGTGTTCGTTTTGGTATCCCGGATGAACGCTTTATCGTGGGTTACGCTGGCCGCTTTGTGGAAGAAAAGGGTCTTATGGACCTTTTGAACGCGGTTGGAGCATGCGATCCAAAAGTCCACTGCTGGCTGGTTGGTGGTGGTCCACAAAAGGATGACCTTGCGGCACGCGCGAAACAACGTGACCTCGAAGGCCGTGTTCATTTCCTACCGAACCAAAGCCACACGGCGCTGGCTGAGATTATGAGCGCATTCGATGTCTTCGCGCTGCCAAGCCGCACCGTCGGTAATTGGAAAGAGCAGTTTGGCCGTGTGATTGCCGAAGCGGGTGCCGCCGGCATCTCGGTGATCGGGTCTGATTCTGGCGCGATCCCGGATGTCATCGGGGATGCGGGCATTGTCTTCCCAGAAGGCGATGAAAAAGCGATCGCCGCGGCGATAAAGACGCTCCACGAGCAGCCGGCTCTTCGCACGCAATATGGTGCCAACGGCCGCCGGCGCGCTGAGGAGCTCTACTCTTGGCAACCTGTGGCCCAGCAATATAGTGATCTCTTGCTGTACCTCACAGGGCTCAAAGAACGCCCTGACTTTACGCAGGACATAACCTAAGCGCTATAGCTTTAGATAGCGCTGGAGGCTCATCAGAGATCCAATCATTCCGAGGACGACCCCTGCACCAATAATCGCACCCCCGACTGGTAGTGGGGCAATCTTCGCCGCGTACATCACAATGATGGGAATCGGCTCCGTCAGCTTGCGTACGTAAAAGCCCGCCCCATAGAGAATCAGACTGGCTACCAGACCACCCGCAAGCCCGTGAATCATCCCCTCGAGGACAAGCGGCAAACGGATAAAGCCTGCTGTCGCACCAACAATCCGCATGATGTGGACTTCCCGGCGCCGCGCATGGACGCTAAGGCGAATCGTGTTCATGACGACGAGGAGCGCGCCACCACCGAGGAGAAAGCCGCCGATGATGCCGAGGTTCCGGAGGAAGTCACCAATCCGAACGACCGTGCGGAGCTCATCCTCAGGGACATCCACACTCTCGACCTCGCCGTGCCAGGACTTTGCCTGAAATGCGACATCGGATGCCGCTTTAGGATCAGCAAGCTTGACCAATAGTGTGTGTGGGAAGAGATTCGGGATGCCTGTGGTGTCAATCGGCATCGCTTTCATCTGGGTATTGAATGAGTCTTCTCGGCTGATGAAGATGACTTGTTTGACGCCCTTTATATCGAGAAGCTTCCGCTTAATCGGTCCCAGCTCGGACTGGGGAAGATCGGCACGGCAGAAGACACGGACTTCAAACGCATCCACGGTTTTCTGCGCCAGATGCCGCACCTGCCATGCTGCGATGAAAAATGATCCGCAAAGGCTGAGCGCAACCGCAAGACTTGAGATGGCAGCGGCTGTCATGATGCCATGGCGCATCAGGTTGACATAGGCCTCACGGATTAGAAACGGGATGGACCGGATCAATTTGCATCCTCCTGGTCATCCACGCCGTACGAGCCAACCGCTTCATCCCGGATGATGCGTCCCCCCGAGAGCGCCACAACGCGTTTTTGTAGCCGGTCGACAGCGGATTTGTCATGGGTTGCGACAACGACGGTGGTTCCACGCGCAGCGGTTTCCACGAGTAGGTCCATGATTTCAGCACCCGTTTTAGGGTCAAGGCTACCCGTAGGTTCATCGGCGACGAGGAGTGGCGGATCGTTGATCAGCGCACGCGCGATGGCGACGCGCTGCTGCTCGCCACCTGAAAGCTCATTAGGGTAAGCATCTGCGCGGTGTAGCATCCCGACACGCTCAAGTACCTCCGGCAAGCGCTTACGCGTCTCCCGGCGGCTCTGTCCGATGACATGGCAGGCAAAGGCTACATTTTCCCAAACGGTGCGGCGTGGCAGGAGGCCGAAATCCTGAAGGATGATGCCCATGCGGCGACGGACATACGGCGTGTCGCTAGACTTTGCAGTGGTCAGGTCACGGCCATTGACCCACACACGGCCACTGGTAGCACGCGCATCCATATAAAGCAGCTTTAGAATAGTCGACTTGCCAGCACCCGTTGCGCCGACTAGAAAGACAAAGTCGCCGTGAGGAATCATCAAGTCGATGTCGGTGACGGCCTTTACGCCATTTGCATACTGAACGCTTACATTGCTGAGGGCGATGATAGGTTCCGAGACGGTTGCCTTTGACTGTGTGCCTTGAGCAGGGGCTGCCAACAGCGATGCTGGATCAGGCGGAGGCGGTGGAACCAGCTCTGGGCCATCATGCTCTACAACTGTTCCCTGCGTTGCGACCGGAGCTGCAACCGGGTCACCATCAACGAGTCCAAAGCCCGTTGTGGTCAGTGGCTGTCCGAGTTCGACATCCGGGGTCGGTGGGACAAGCCCAAAGTTACCAGATGCAGCTTGTGGCTGATCGGAATCTGACGACACGGGGGCCGGGGCAATGGTGGGGATTGGTTCAGGTTCGGTCATCATGAGGAAGTCAATACAGGAAGCGCAAATGGTTGCCGCACCAAGTTTGGTGAGGCTACTTCCATTAGTACATCCAAATCATCAACAATATTCCCCGCGATTCCATCATTCGTCAATGCATTAAGAGAAACGTTAACGACATTCCCGATGAGTGCTTTCGGTGCCGAACACGTCACCCGTATATAGTTTGTTGTATATCCCGACAATGTACCGGCTGCGCCTTCCGAGTTTTCAAGGAGGACGGGCATGGTTCTTCCAATGTACTTGGCGGCAAAACTACGCGTGGATGCATCCACAACCGCCTGTAGTTCCGCGTGGCGACGTTTCTTCGTTGCATCATCAACATCATCCACCATGTCAGCCGCCTTTGTCCGGGGCCGCGGTGAATATCGGAAGCAGTGTGTCTTCTGAAAGCCAACTCGCTGCGCAAAGGCAAGTGTGTTCTGATGCATTTCCTCTGTTTCGCCGGGATAGCCGACGATGAGGTCTGTTGTAATCGCGACATCGGGGATGCGCTCGCGCAGCTTCGCGACCAATGCTTCATAAAACTCCGTGGTGTACGGACGGTTCATGGCTTTGAGGATGGTGTCATCACCGGATTGGCAGGAGAGGTGCAAATGCGGGCAGAGGCCTGGCGTCGTTGCATAGGCATCGATGACAGAGTCGATTACCTCAATCGGCTGGATACTCGAGAGGCGGACACGGTCGATGCCGGGTTGCGTGGCGACGGCCCGAAGGACATCGGCGAGCACCTCACCACCACTGCCCGATTCCGGTCCATATGCACCGACACAGACACCCGTGACGACCACCTCCCGGCATCCGGCGGTGCCAAAGTCACGCGCTTCAGAAACAACATCGGAGAATGGCCGGCTTTCCAGCACCTTCCGCGTGTACGGGATCTGACAGAAGCCGCAGAAGTGCTCACAGCCATCCTGGATTTTTAGCGTCGCCCGTGTCCGCTTACCGCGTGGGGGAAGCGTCGCCGGGCTGGAGGACAGCATGTCAAGATCTGGACGCTGAGCTATGACAAGCGAATACGCATCCATTTTGCGGTCGTTGGGGATAAGCAGTGTCGCGCCTTCGACCCAGCCTCCATCATCGATGACCTGTTGTGAGTGGCATCCCGTCATTGCAACGATTGCTGCAGGGTTGCTGCGCTGTGCCCGTCGGGCGAGATAGCGGCTCTTTTTGTCCGCAGCACTGGTGACGGAACAGGAGTTGATTACATAGATGTCCGCGGGGCTGTCAAAGTCTACGAGGGTGAAGCCGGCCCGCAGGAAGTCCTCAGCGATTTTCTCGGTCTCGTATTGGTTTACCTTGCAGCCAAGCGTTGTCAAAGCAGCGACAGGCATGCGAAAAGTCTACCATGTGTGATTTCTTCCCAAGCTGATCGCGTATCGATGGGAATGATTCTACGAATCACCCTCCGTGAAAATGCAAGGCACCTGGAATTGGCGTAAAACGCAGGCATGTCGACAACGCTCCTTTCTCACTCTGGCCCCATCCGCTGGGGTATCCTCGGCCCTGGTTCCATCGCTCACAAGCTCACAAAGAGTGTTCAGGCTCAGCCACAGACACACACTGTGCAGGCGGTAGGCTCCCGTGACATCTCCAAGGCGCAGGCATTCGCCGACCAGTACGGCATCCCGAATGCACATGGCTCGTATGAGGCCCTTTGCGCGGACCCGGATGTGGATGTCATTTACGTCGCAACCCCACATCCACTGCATAAAGAGCACTGTCTCCTCGCGATTGCCCATGGCAAGCACGTGCTCTGTGAGAAGCCATTTACCATCAATGCTGTGGAGCTTCAGGAAGTCGTGGATGCTGCCCGAGCAAAGGGTGTTTTTATGATGGAGGCAATGTGGTCACGTTTCTTCCCGTTAATGCACAAGCTGCGTGAGCTGCTAGACACCAAGGCAATCGGGGATGTTCGGATGGTCTATGCTGACTTTGGTTTCAGCGCGACCTTTAATCCTGAGAGCCGCTTGTTTGACCCGGCGCTCGGCGGCGGCGCCCTCCTCGATGTCGGCGTTTATGCCGTGAGCTT
>JAURHZ010000066.1 GCA_030833025.1 Armatimonadota bacterium | reverse complement strand
GATTTCTCCAGCTTTCACACTGAGTGAGATGTCTGTAAAGCGGGGCTTGCGTGTAAGTCCGGTCACTTCAAGCGCCGTGTCGCCCAGGTTCGGCTCACCGCGCTCGACAAAGTGGTGAACATCCCTGCCGACCATCCAGCGTAGGATTGCATCCACATTAGTTTCTGTCCGCAGCGTCTCGCCTACTTTAAGGCCATCCCGGAGAACACTGATACGGTCACAAATACTGAAGATCTCTTCCATACGGTGGCCGATAAATGCGATTGCTTTGCCTTCGGCCTTGAGACGGTCAAGAACAGCAGAAAGCTTTTTGACTTCGCCGGGGGTCAGGGATGCGGTTGTTTCATCCAGAATGAGGACTTTGGCATCCAGCGACAAAGCCGATGCCAGCTCAATCATTTGCCTATCGGCGACCGAGAGGCCACGAACAGGCGCACTGACATCCAGCGTAACGCCAAGCGCAGAAAGGTACTTTTCAGCATCCTGGCGCATTTTTGCCCAGTCAATACGACCAGCCTTCGTCGGTTGGCGTCCAATAAAAATGTTTTCTGCCACCGAAAGATCTGGGAAGGTAAGCGGTTCCTGGTGGATCAACGCGATGCCTTTGGCTGCGGCATCCCGGGGCCCAGACAGCGTGATTTCGTTGCCAAGCAGCGAGAGCTTGCCGGAGACAGGTTTATAGACACCGGCAAGAATCTTGGCGAGTGTCGACTTGCCAGCTCCATTTTCACCAAGCAGGGCATGGACTTCGCCGGCCCTCAGCTCAACGGAAATATCAGCCAAGACCTCCACGGGACCAAAGCGCATCGAGATATGCGATGCGCTTAGAATCACGTCTCCAGCTGCAGGACTTACGGCGGTACTACTCACTTGGCGGCAATGCCTGCAGCACGGACAACAAATGCGTATGTTCCCGAGCCAATCTCAACGATTCTACGGTCGCCCTTTTGGTAGCCACGAACCGGCATCCCACTCTCCGTAACCACATCGTCAACGCCTGCAGGAATGTGAACCTCTGCCGTTGCATTCGCAGGAATGGTTACAGTGAGCGACAGCGTGCCGTCATCGGAGCGTGTCCAGCTCGATTTGACAACGCCGCGGATGCTGTCATACGAAGAATTTGCATTCTTCAATCCGGATTCGACCTCGGGCTTTACCACAATGCGCTTCCAGCCTGGTCCGATCGTATCGATGCCGCCGACCGCGGTATGGAGGTACTCGGTGATACAGCCAAGCCAGTAGTGGTTGAACGAGTTCATACCGGCATCCTGGAAGCCCTTCTCAGGTGTCCAGCCATCCCAACGCTCCCACATCGTGGTCGAGCCGAGCTTTACCTGGTAGAGCAACGATGGAAATGTCTCGGTAAGGAAGAGCTGGTCAGCATAATTTGCCCGACCTCCCATTCTTAGCGATGGAAGCAAAACTGGAGTGCCGATAAAGCCTGTTGCGAGGTGATCCCCACGTTTTTTGAGGAGGTTGACCAAGTTGTTGGTTGCCTTTGCTCGCAGGTTTACCGGAAGGAGCTCATAAGCGAGGGCTAGGGCGTAGAACGTCTGGGAGGACTTCCCCTTATCTTCCACGCGGCCATCGGATGTCACGTAGTTCTCAAGGAATGCCTTACGCGTCTTTTCCATGGTGTCACGGTAGCGACGTACAGCGGCGCGGTCACCAATGGCTTCCGCGAGCTCAGCCATCATTTTGGCATCCTGATAGTAGTAAGCCGTTCCGTGGATTCCAGATTGCTGGACTCCATCGAGGAGGAGCCAGTCGCCATACGCTCCTACCTGCCTGATCCCGGTTGGTGCCACCTTATCAAGGTGGTCCATAAACTTGTTCAAGTTTGCCCAGTGGCGCTTGACCGCGGCTACATCGCCGTACATTTCCCACATTCGGTATGTACAAACAACACCAGCGTCTTCCCAAGCTGCATTGCCAAAGCCAACCATGCTGAGATGCGGGGCTACATCGCCAAACATCCCGGCCTCGTTTTGCGAATCCTGAACGAGGTCGACAAGCCATTTGGTGTAGAACGGTGCGATGTCACGGTTGAACGCGGCTGCCTTTGTAAAGACTTGTGCGTCGCCGGTCCATCCAGCACGCTCATCGCGCTGAGGGCAGTCCGTAGGAACATCGAGGTAGTTACCCCGCTGTCCCCAGTCTGTGTTCAGGACAAGACGGTTGAGGAGTGGATTGTCGGATGTAAACTCACCGGCCTTTGGAAGGTCGGAGTAATAAACCACGGCCTTTACATCTTTCGCCGCCGGAGCATCATCGACGCCCGTGATTTCCACATACTGGAAACCATGGAACGTAAAGATTGGCTCGCAAATGGTCTCGCCATCCTTCGCAAGCGTGTATGTATCGGTCGCCTTCGCAGCACGAAGGTTAGTCGTGTAAAGAGTGCCATCTGTGTTAAGGAACTCACCGTGGCGCACCGTGATTTTCTGGCCCTTTTTGCCATTGACCTTGAAGCGGACAACACCTGACAAGTTTTGCCCGATGTTATAGATGAACACACCAGGCTTTGGATTCGTGCGGCTCTTGGCCACGATCAGTTCTTGTTCGCGAACGCCACTGTTCGGGTGTGCTTGGACAGGGACATCAGGCACGTTGGTCAGCTCCGCAGGTTTCCAACCAGCCGTGTTGAACCCGGGCATCGTCCACGCGCCGAGGTCTTTGTTGTAGTCGATGCTCGTGCCCATCAGCATGTCTGCATATTCGACTGGCCCGGTACCGGACATCCATGTTCCATCGGTTGCGACTATTTGCACACGGCCATCTGCGTACTCGATACGTAGCTGTGCACGCAGTGCTGGATCTCCACCGTAGTACTTCCGACGTCCGGTGAATGCCAGATAGGATGCATACCAGCCATCCCCGAGGATGCCGCCAATAGCATTGTCTCCGGCTTTTAGGTGACTCGTTACATCGTAGGCAAGGTAGTGAACGCGCTTCTTGAACTCTGTCCAGCCTGGTGATAGAGCATCGTTTGAGACTGGTTTTCCGTTGATACTGAAGAGGTAGCTACCAAATGCGGTGGCATAGAGGGTCGCTTTGACAACCGATGCCTTGGAGCGGTCGACATTAAACTCTTTGCGGAAGTATGTCGGAGGATCCATCGGCATCGCGACCGCAACCGTCGCGGAGTTCCACGGAGCCATACCGTAATCGCCCAGCACTGCCGCGGCGGTCGGTGTTCCGTTTGCCGATGCAGTTCCCTGCCACGTTGCATCTGTCACTAGGGTGATGTTACTACCGGCCTTGATCTGAAGCTTTGCTACAAAACCAGCAGGGTCATCACCATCATTTTTGACATCAACGGAGACGACATTTGGTCCAACCTTGAGTGCCGATGAGATATCCGCGGACTGAATCGTTGTCCAACCAGACCCCGTTGACACTACCTTTCCGTTGACAGAAATCGTGTAGGAGTTATCACCTGCGGCGAGGAGAGATCCCGTAATCGCGACATCTGCGGGTAGGTCAAACGTCTTGCGGAATGTACGGACACCGGCTTTTGGAGATGCTGCCTCTGGTGCATACCAAATCCATTTTGCGCCGCCGAGCCCGGTAGGTGCGGTTGTTACTTTAGTGGTCTTTGCTGCCAGCCAGCCACCTTTCCAGTCAACGGCAGCGAGGCCTTTGGTCCACTGTGCAGGGGTGCTCCAGCCGCTGGCATTGCCATCCTGGTCCCAGACGCGCACCTGCCAGAAAGCGGTTTGCGCAGGGCTGAGTTTCTTGCCTGTATATTCAATCTGGCCGGTCTCGGAGGAGTTGACCTTGCCGGTATCCCAAAGGTTTGCATTGCCTGCCTGAAGTGCCTGAACACTGGAAGCAACGCGAATTTGGTAGGCAGATTGCCTCTGATTCCGCTCCTTACTCGTGACTTTCCAGAACAAGCGAGGTGTATCAGAATCGACCGCTAGTGGATTCACAAGATACTCTGTGCGAAGGGTTATGGGGCTGATATTTGCGGATGCTGAGCTGATGACGGCACCGACAATACCTAGAGAGATGGCTACGTTGCGCATGCGTCAATATTAGGCATACATCCGCCGTGTGTCAATGAAGCAAAACACGGATTGGATGAACCAATCGGTGCAACGGCCCATATACATTGTTAATTCGTTCTATGAACTGTCATCAGATGTTCAATAATCAAAACAAAACGCCGATTGGATAAACCAATCGGCGCCTTGCAGACTCTCATCAGACTGATCGTTAGCTTAGTGCATCAGCCTTCAGGTCTAGGTAGTCCATTTCAGCAGATGTCAGCTCAACGAGACTTGCAGCAGCATTTGCCGTCATCTCATCCGCATTGGCCGAACCAACCAGCGCATAAATATTCAATGGATAGTTCAACACATATGCGAGGGCAATCTGGGGCATGGACAAACCCTTCGCGGCGGCAAGCTCCGCGGCACGGTCGACACGCTGGAAGTTATCCTCGGATGCATAGCACTCAACAGCCAGCTTACCGAAGTAATCGGTAAAGTCCGCCGTGTTCGTACGCGTTATCCGGCCACTCATGAACCCACCGGCCATCGATGACCATGTGAACAACGGCGTATTCTGCGCGGCATACCAGTCACGCGACTCCGAATTTTCCGGTCCACTAATCGTCACACAGTCATCCCATGGCTCTTTTAGTTGACGAGCAAGCGAAAAGTTCGGGCTGGAACAGGCAAAACCCACCTGCCCGGATGTCGCGGCATAAGCATTTGCTTCCGCGAGGCGCGCTGTGGTCCAGTTACTACCACCAAATGCACCTATCTTGCCCTCGCGGACGTATAGGTTCAAGGCATCAACGATTGGCTCAACCGGAACACTAATGTCATCACGGTGGAGGACGAACATGTCGACATAGTCGGTTTTCATGCGCACGAGGATGTCATGCAGCTGGGTTCCGATATCGTATGGCGTGACGCGGTTACGACCATCTGCAGGGTGACAGCCCTTGGCAATCACAACCAGCTGGTCACGATTTCCACGCGCTTGCATCCAACGTCCGATGATCTTGTCTTGCGCACCGCCCCCATAAATGTAAGCAGAGTCAATCGCATTGACTCCAACTTCAACCATGGTGTCCAGCTGGCCAAAACCAATCGCATCATCTTCAGTGTTTATCTGAATCGATCCCTGCACAATGCGGGTTATTGGCAGACGTACACCGGGAATAGAACCCGTCTTAAGTGTTGGCATTGTTATCTTCCGATCCTAAGATTTCACTTCACGTGCGGATGCCGTTATACGACCATCCCCACCAAACATCGCGATAAAGCTACTCGTCCAGCTCAGCATCCCCGGCCCAAAGGACAATTCAATGGACTGGATATATGGCTCTTCGACGTAATAGTTCTTGATGGAATACACCGATGAGCTTGTCCACGCTCCGCGGGCTGCATTGCGATACGCATGGCTTTCGGTTTGCAGGCGATTCAGGCCAACTTCCCAGGTGGTGTCGGTTACCTTCCAGCCCTTATCCATCACGAGCAATGTCTGCTCTTTACGATTCCGGATTACGGTGACTTCCACCCCACCCGCTGCGGCTGCAAAGCGAATCGATTCCATTCCGTAGGAGTTCGTATCGAATGCATAGGTCTTCCCAATCGGAAGACGCACCCTTGATGTCACTGCTTTAGGAACCGGTACTTCGGCCTTGCGGATCCGCTCAGACAGGCGTTTATCTGCGGGAACATTGGTGGATGCTCCAACCGCTGGGAGGACAGTTGCATACAGAATGTCCAGAACACGCTGCATATCAGCGACTCCGCTTGTGATAGCAATCGTTAGCTGCTTATCCGGGAAGACAAGACAATACTGTCCAAATGCACCATCTCCGCGGAAGCCATTGTTCCGACATCGCCAAAACTGATAGCCGTAGCCCTGTGCCCAGTCGCTATTTGCATCGTTTCCGTTGCTGATTTGCTTCTGCGTGGCAGCTTCCACAAAAGACCTCGGTAAGATGCGCCGGCCCTTCCAAACACCCTTATTTCGGTAGAGCTCGCCGAGGGCAGCGATATCTTCCGTACGGATGTGAAGACCCCATCCGCCGGCAGTGATTCCAGCCGGGTTTGTTTCCCACACGGGGTTCTCGATGCCAAGCGGGCGGAACAGACGTGGACCGAGATAGTCCAAAACGGTCTGTCCAGTGACTTTCTGGACGATGGCGGAGACCATAAACGTCGCCGCGCTGTTGTAGACAAAGTGCGTGCCAGGTGCGAACTCAACTGGATGATTCAAAAAGACCTTTATCCAGTCAGCATCGGGGTCACTTTGCAGGAGAGCATTGGGCTCAGACGCATGCCCAGTTCCCATCATCAGGAGGTGCTGAACCTGCATTGCCTGCAGGTTTGCACTGACATTTGCTGGAAGCTTGTCCGGAAAGAACTTGATGACGGGATCGGTTGGCCGTAGCTTGCCCTCGAGCATCGCGAAACCAGCCGCCGTACTCGTAAAGCTCTTGCTCAGCGAATACAGCGTATGCTGGAAATCGGGCTTGTAAGGATTCCACCAGCATTCGGCGAAGACATTGCCATCACGCAACATCATCACTGAGTGCAAGCCACCTACTTCTTTATCCACACGGTCGAGAAAAGCCTCGACGCCCGCCGCATCCACGCCAGCGAGGCTCGGTGCTATCCGTTGAAAACGCTTTGCCATACTACTCTCCGGGGTAAACGAGGCCGAGCTGTGCACGGACTGCATCGAGGGAACGCATCACCGACAGCGTGTCATTCAATGGCATCACAGATGATTCCGTCTTACCGGCGCGGAGGCACTCAGCGATTTCCATTGCTTCGAATTGGAAGCCTTCGCCCTCATGCTCGAAGGAGAAGCGCTCGGCATCCTTGCCATCCCGGTGGAGGACAAATGCCTTCGGGCGCCACCATGGGCTCTCGACTTCAATGCGTCCAGCGGTACCAAGAATGGTCGTTGTGAATGGAGTTGTGACTTGAATACTGGTGGTCGCGGTTGCAACTTCACCGTTGGCGTAAGCCATGACGACACCAACATTTTCATCCACACCAGAGTTGCCCAGAACACCGACGGCCTTTACATCGACAGGGTTGCCGAAGACCATGTTGGCGATGCTGATTGGGTAGATTCCGACATCCATGAGGCCGCCACCGATAAGCTCGCGGTTGAACAGACGTCCTTCGGCGTTGTAGCCAGTCAGGCGATTGTCATCCCCGAGGTTGCCCGCACGGTAACCAAAATCGGAATAAAGCATCCGTGCGTGGCCGATTTCACCAGCAGCGATCAGTTCCATCACTTTGCGCCAGACTGGGAAGCAGCGGCTCCAGACGCCTTCCATCAGGAAGGTGCCCTTCGCGCGTGCGGCTGCAATCACGACTTCAGCTTCAGCAGTGTTGACCGTAAACGGCTTTTCGCAGAGGACAGGTTTTCCAGCGGCGATCGCGAGGAGCGCTTGCTCCTTGTGGAAGTTGTGCGGCGTTGCGATGTAGATGATGTCGACATCTGGGTCGTTTACAACATTTGTGTATGCATCCGGGCCGGTGTGCTGTGTCGAAACACCAAACTTCTCGGCATATGCGGCAGCTTTAGATGCATCCCGTGATGCAATCGCCTGCAGGTGATGGTCTTCCAAGCGCACAACATCGTTCCCGAGTCGATTTGCGATAGAGCCGCATCCAATGATGCCCCAGCGAAGTGGTGTGTAAGACGACATAGTTACCTCCGGTGATGGGTCGTTGCGGCAGCAGTGCCGATTCAGCCCGTGTAAAGAATACAACGATGTTTATGGGCGATGCACGGCTGTGTGCACCATTCTGTTTATCAGAAGTCGAATATGTTGTTATTCACGACACTCTTAAAGCCAATCTTAGACCAAGTTGACTGTTAGTCGAGGGTATCTCCAAGCTGCGTGATTTTATGAGACAGCCCCTTTGTCTCGGTGGCATAGAGCAGGGCAAGCAACCCAAGTATCGGTGCAAAGCCCACCATGAACAATGCATTACGCATCGCATCGAGGCCGCCCGCAGCAATCGTTCCGACGATAAACGGCCCCGCGGCGGCAACGATCCGCCCGGTGTTATAGGTGAAGCCAGCGCCGGTAGCGCGCAGCCACGTCGGATATAGCTCAGGTAGGTAGTACGTAAAGGCTCCAAAGACGCCGAAGACGGAGAGTCCAATCGGAAAGTACATCAGGAGCTGTTGCTCAGGCGCCCACTTGATTCCAAAAGCTGCAAGCAGAGCTGCAGCGCTTGCAACAAAGTAAATGGCAAACATCGCTCTACGGCCAAGATGTTTTGACACGGGGATGGTCACAAGCGTACCGATAAGTCCACCGATATTGAATACCGCGTTGGCGGTCAGTTTCCAGGACTCGATGAGTCCCACAGTTCCGAGCTTATCTAGAGAACGAATGGCCGCTTCCTTCTGTGCAAGGGCTGTGGTGAAGACGCTGATAAATGCGTTGCAGCTCCACCAAGTTATCAACGCAACGACTGCGAGAAGGAGCGCACCGATAGTTCGCTTACGAAACTCCGGTGTGAAGATGTCGGAGATTTTGGCTGTCCTTGTGATCGTGGCATCTTTCCATTGTTCAGGCTCTTTGATGTACTTTCGGACAACGAAGGCAACCATCGCAGGGATGAGACCGCAGAGAAACAAGTAGCGCCAAGAGACCTCGGGGCTTTCTTTGAAGAGGTCGCCCACAAACCAGCGGCTGAGGAGTGTTGCACCCATTAAACCAAATGGCGCACTCGTGTAGAGGATGGCTCCGGCATCGACGCGGCGCCTCTCAGGTACAACCTCAGCGACCATCGCCGCCCCAGCAGCCCACTCACCACCGATTCCAAGACTGATCACCAAGCGGAAAATAATCAGCATCGGCATGTTGACAGCAAATGCACACGCCGCGGTACCCAGTGAGTACAGCAGCATCGTTAGCATCAGGGTTTTAGTCCGCCCAATGCGGTCAGCGACACGGCCGAAAAGGATTCCCCCAACTGCCCACCCGATGAGAAGCAGGCTAGTAAGAATTCCATTCCAGTCCGCGGTCGCCGCCTTTGCTTCAGGAGTGCCAAGCGGAATATGTAGCAGCGTTGGAACACAGTTTGGAGCAACAAATGAAAAGAGGAGGCCATCAAAAATGTCAAAGCCCCAGCCAAGCCACGCCGCGAACAGCACTAGCCACTGGTACCGCCCCATGTCAAGCAGTGTGCGCTTTGCACGATTTGATTGCTGCATCCGGATGTCGCTGCCTTCCCGTTAGCCGTGAGCATCATCGCGCCCGGCCACACCCCGGCAGATTATCATCGATTTATCACCCAATGCAGATGCCTACCTCACCCACTTGGTGACATCCGGCCACACTGCAGACTGTAGCTTCGAAATAAGCTCCTTAGGCGTTTTGGCCACGACAAGGGCATCCCGCTGCTCTTGCCGATAAAAACCACTTGCAACCATTTGGTCGAGCATGTTGATCAGTGGATTGTAGAAACCATCCACATTTAAGAATCCCACAGGCTTACGATGATGCCCGATATGTGCCCAAGTAAGCGCTTCGGCAACTTCTTCCAACGTCCCGATACCTCCGGGGAGGGCGACAAATGCATCCGAATGCTGCATCATTTCCGCTTTACGCGAATGCATATCTGGTGTGATGACACATTTGGTCAGTCCACTGTGTGTGATGCCAGCTGCATCAAAATGCTCGGTGATCACACCCGTTACGCTACCACCGCGGGCTAGAACGGCATCTGCAACGATGCCCATCAGGCCAACAGCGGCTCCACCGTACACAAGGCGAATATTGTTTTCTACCAGATGCCTACCGAGGTCACGGGCTGCATCGGCATGCGCTGCGACATAGCCATCCGATGACCCGCAGTAGACACAGAGCGACCGGATGTCATTTGCCATCGGTGCTGAGCCTCACGATGTTGTCGGCTGAAATGCCCGTGGCGAACCCCCGATAGGAACTCTCAAGGCGCTCCCCTTCGACCATTCCCGGTGCCGTAACATTTGGCACCCGCAGAACTGCAGCGCGGTTCGGCTCGGGAACGACACCAACACATACATCACGCCAAATGACAGACCAGAGAGGCACACGAACACCTGATGCGAGTATCTCAGGAAGTACTTGAAGCGCTGGTCGAAGCCAAACATCCGCGCCAAGGGCAACCCATTCTGTGCATGCGGCTACCACATGCGGCTTTGACGGAATGGACGCAGAGTGCACCGCAATCGTGTCGCCGAGCTGCTCCAGCTGTTCCCAGCGGCTCGCATCCCCC
>JAURHZ010000065.1 GCA_030833025.1 Armatimonadota bacterium | reverse complement strand
ACCGATGAACGCCATCATCGGCTACAGCGAAATGCTCATGGAAGAGGCTGAAGATGTCGGCCAAGAAGACTTCATTCCAGACCTAAAGCGTATCCATGGCGCCGGTAAGCATCTCCTGATGCTCATCAATGACATTTTGGACCTCTCAAAAATTGAAGCTGGCAAAATGACCACTTACTGCGAAAATGTGGACATCACAGCCGTCATCGATGAAGTACGAGCCACCGTTACGCCACTCATCCAGAAGAATAACAACCACCTGATCATCGATGTTGCCCCAGAGATTGGGACGCTTTACACCGACCTCACGAAACTCCGCCAGACACTGTTTAACCTGCTCAGCAATGCAAGCAAGTTCACGGATGGTGGGAAAATCACGCTTTCGGCCGCCCCCGCGCCGGACACCGATTCCGTTATCTTCAAAGTTACGGACACGGGTATCGGGATGACTCAGGAACAGCTGTCAAAGCTCTTCCAGGCGTTCACACAAGCGGATGCATCCACGACGCGAAAGTATGGTGGCACTGGACTCGGACTTGCGATCAGCCGAAAGTTCTGCCAGCTCCTTGGCGGTGATATCACCGTCGAGAGCACAGAAAATGTGGGCTCCACGTTCATCGTAACGCTGCCCCGAATCGCCCCCACACTTACGGAAACTCCTGATTCCCCCGTGGCTGAATCCTCCATCGCCATCAAAGCGAGACCATCGACTACCGATGGCCGCCCTGTCATTGTCGCGATCGATGACGATGCCGATATGCTCAACCTTCTGACACGCAATCTTGATTGCGAAGGCTATTCGGTTGTTACGGCATCCACGGGTCAGGAAGGGATTCGTCTCGTAAATGAGCTCAAACCTGTTGCCGTGACGACAGATATCTTGATGCCGGGGATGGACGGCTGGATGGTGATGGATGCCATTAAGTCAAACCCAGCAACCAGCCGGATTCCCGTCATCCTCGTGTCCGTTTCGGACACCCGCGATATGGGCGTCTCGCTCGGCGCATTCGAATTTGTAAGCAAACCGGTTGACTGGAACCGCCTAGCGGATGTTTTGCGGGGAATAGCCGCTACTGCAGCAGGTCACTTACTTGTGGTCGAAGATGATGCAGATATGCGCACGTTATGGCTGCGGAATCTCACCAAGGATGGCTATTCTGTCGAGACGGCGACCAATGGTAAGGTTGCGTTGGACAAGGTCATGGCTAAGCGCCCAGCGGCGATTTTGCTTGATTTGATGATGCCAGAAATGGATGGCTTTGAGTTTCTGGCGAGGCTTCGGAGCACCCCGGATGGCGCGCGTATACCGGTCATCGTTGTGACCGCCAAGCACCTCTCCGCCGCGGACACGGCGTTTCTCAAGGACCGTGTGCAGGCCGTGATGCAAAAGGCTGGCAATGACATCGACAGCGTGATGGATGCGGTTCGCCGCCAGGTGTCTATCGACAAGACAGTTTAGCAAGTCCATTTACCGGGTTATCGATGGGTTGGCAGGATTTCCGGCATCCAATTCCGTACATAACAGACACCCCAATGTCTGGATGTCCACACAATGCCAACCTATCGTGACTACCATTTTGCGCATGCTTCCGAGAAGGCAGCGTTTGAGCAGCTACAGTCCTTGGATGATGGTCACATCCACCTCTGGCCCACAATCGAAGGTGGCCGTCTTCACGAGATTGACCTGTTTTTGATTGATGATGCGATTGGGGCATTTATCGTAGAAATCAAAGCAATCCCAATCCGTGTATTGGAACACTTCAATGCTGACAGTATGACCGTTAGCAATGAGAGACCGAAACGGTCAGCAATCAAACAGGCGCAGACGCAGCTTTACGACCTCCGCTCCTACGTGGATGGCCAAGGTCGCTACTTTCCTCAAACGGTTGCAACAGTGTTGTGGACCAAGATCAGCCGTAAAGAGTGGCAACAAACTTGGGCGAAAAACAAGCAGGCACTTGAGCTCGGTCACGGGATGTTATTCCGTGAGGACATAGACTCCGGCACAGAGCACTTCCGCCGACAGCTGACAACACTATTTCAAAAGCCAGCAATCCGTCAGGGAAATACTCCAGGCACAGTCCCTCAATTAGCGATTCAAGAACTTGTCGAAATCCTCGGAAACAAGGCAGCAGAACGCTCGGATGAAACTGATCAGCAGATGCTTGAAAAATTCGAGCGATATTACCGTGATGTTGCCCAACAGCGGGCGCCACTAGATGCTGTATCCCGGATTACACTTAGTGGAGTCCCAGGAACTGGAAAAACCTGGCAGCTCCTCTCAATCGCAAAATTTCATGCCGAACATGGGAAAAATGTCCTCTTCCTCTGTTACAACCATGTCCTAAAAACCAACATTGAGCAAATGGTTGGTGCATTTAGAAAGGGACCTGACTACGGCAGGATTACCGTAAGCACCATCTTTGATCACATCGGGCTGCTCAATGACACAGGAAACCTTGGATGCGTTTTGCACGGCGATGAATTCGATGCATTTGCGGATGAAGTCATACAACAAATGCTTATGCGTGACTTTCTTTGGGAGACCTATGACACGGTACTTCTTGACGAGGCTCAGGATCTAAAGCAATACGTCGGACCTTTGCTGCAATCGATCACTCTGGAAAACACCAATATCGTCATCGGCGTTGGTACCGGACAGAACCTCTACCTGGAAACTGCACCAGAGTGGCTGAATACGTTTATGAAGGAGAGTGAGGATTGTGAGCTGGAAAAGGTCTACCGTACAACGGCACAGATCTTTCAGGCTGCACAAATCGTGTGTGAAGCGTTTACATCGAAGGAGCAGATTGAAACAGTTGCCAAGCGTGTGCTATCAGGCAGATGTCACGGATTGAGAGAGGAAGTCCGGCCACTGCGTTCGATTGGCCGCCCGCCAGCCATTCGCCGCTACAAAGTTGAATCAGGCTCGGCCACAACCCCGGAAGAAATGCACGTCGCCGGAATGAAGACGCAGGTTGAGGCGATTTTGTCAGAGCTGGAGGATGGTGAGAAATTATCCGACATCCTCTTCCTAATACCTACAAACAAAAGTCTGACCTATCACGCTCTTCTGCAAACACTTGACATTTTGGAAGTCTCACGCATAGATTTCACCATCCAAGGGAATCGAAACACGACTCCAAGGGATCATCAAGTACGTATCTCAACATTTCACAGCTCACGCGGCGTCGAGGCGAGCATTGTTGTCCTCCTCGACCTTGAGCGACTTGCCGAACGAACACGTGCCCGGCAACAGCTGTACATTGGCCTTACCCGCGCCGTCAGACTAGCCATCGTCCTGGAACCTGACATCGCCGTCTCACAGCTAGCCACACTCCTCGAACGCGCCGCCGCATGTATTAATGCCGCATCCACGCAACAAGACTTCAAGAAAAATATCCCAGCACGTCCCGTGAAGCCGTCCCCCGTTTCAATCAAACCTGCACCTCAGTTCATTGAACCAAAACCAGCCACCCAGGATTCCCCACCAACACCCAGCGATGAAGAAATCATCGATATCCCCGACACAAATGATGACGAAACTGAAATCGTGGTCGCTACACAGCTCGAAACAACACTGGATGAGAAGTCTTCCCCTCAGCCTGCACAAGAAGACACCAAAATCGAGCAAGCAAAGGACATCGACCAACCCGATCGAAATGAGCCCAGCGGCTTTGGGACATCCATTTTCGCAGTGATGACATCAAAGGCCAAACGCGGCAAACAGATCAATGCGATTTACGATTGGAGCACCTACGTGGATGTAACAGCTGAGTAACCACTCCTAATCCACGACCGCAGCACAAACCATTTCGAGAATACGCCGGAGGCCATCCTCGCCGTAAAGCCCGCTATCATAGAAGAGGCTGCGCGGGGTTGGCTTCCAATTGTCCCTCGATGTATCCGGCTTTGGCTGCGGGATATCCGTATAGCTCGGTTCATACTGCCCCGTAGAGCCGCCCATGCGGTAAATCACTAAGTCAAGACTCGGGATGACATAGAGACAAAAGCCGCCAGCGCCGCTTTTGAAGAACGCGTCCCGGGGCGCGCCAGGAACGTGGCCATCCGAGTTCTGCTCCCACTGCAAACTAAACGGCGTATGCGGGTTGAAGGGACTTGCCGTGTGGCACATGTCAATGTAATCCTTTGGCACAAGCTGTTTTCCATCCCATTGCCCACCCCGAACCAAACAGTAACCAAACCGGACCGCATCCGTTGCATGCAGCGCAATGCTCCCAGCACCATTGGCGACTTTCTGAATGAAATCTCCACGACGCAAACAGTAATCCCAAGGCCCCCAGCCCATCGGTTTGCCCAGACGCGACTGGATGTAATCCTTGAGGTCCATCCCCGCCACGCGGCGTAGCACCATCGATGCAATATGCGGAGCAGGACTTGAATACGAATAGCCATCCCCGGGGTTACACCACAGCTGTGTCCGTAAGGATGACATGTCTAGATTGCGAATATCCTGCCCGGGAATCGGAACCAATGGAATGGTCTGGCCATTGCGAACCCCAGGACTCGTCCCCTCACCGTGGTAACCAGCAGTCATACAGAGCAGCTGCCCAAGCGTGATGTCGGCTTTGCGAGGGTCATCGAGTGGGAATGCTTCCGGTAAGAACTCACGCGTGAAGACTTTTGTCGCAAGCCCCTGTGGAAATCGATCTGCAAACTCGCGGAGCATGATTCCACACGCGATGCTGGTAAATGCTTTGCCCGTACTCGCCATGTCGGGGTTACACATCCGGGATGCGCGCCCGATGTACTTCTCGTAAACAAGCCAGCCTTTGCGGATGACAACAAGGCTAGTGTGGGCGGCGCAGCGTGTATTGAATTCCCAGGCCTGATCGAGGCGCGACAGGTCCACACCCGCGACTTTGCGAATCGCCCGGGCATCACGAGCCGTTCTCCATCCACCCTCTGCATCCGGTTTCGGATAATACACTGCCATGTCCGTGCCTCCGATGTCACTAAATGTGGCATCAAGTAAGCAGTTCGATGAACTCAGCCGCTTTTCCTATCCTGATGTGATGCGCTGGACAAACCAAAAAAGGCCAGCCAGTCCGATTGCGATGCTGCCCGCGATTCGCATCGTGCGGCTTGGTTCGGGGAATTTCTTAGACACCATGATCACAATCGGCGCCAAACAGAGGACGATGACGAGCTGGCCAAGCTCTACACCGATGTTAAAGCCGAGCAGCCCTGTCGCCAGCTGGACTCCACGGAAATTTAGTGTTCCAAGCGCCCCCGCGAATCCAAAGCCATGGAGCAGGCCGAAGGCAAAGGTTGCTGCAACGCGATGCTTCCACGCGGTATCGACATTTGTATCTGCGCGCCTGAGCTGGAAGATGTTATCGATAGCGATGCATGTAATTGAGATTGCGATGAGGGGTTCGACGATACGTGCCGGGATGTTGACGATGCCGAGGGCGGCGAGTGCGAGGGTGATGCTGTGGGCGATCGTAAAGGATGTCACCACGCGTAGCAGGCCACGGATGGAGCCACCGAGGAGGATAAGTCCGAGGACGAAGCAGACATGGTCGATGCCGATAAAGATGTGGTGGATGCCCGTGGCGATAAAGTGCAGCAGCCGAAGGTGCCAGGCCTCCGGAGCTTGGGGCCCCGCTGGTGATTTTTGAACTGTCTTGGAATCGTAAACCGTATCGAAAATCGCGCGGCCATCTTTGTAAATCGTAACAAGTGATTTCGCTGCTGGGTCATCTGGGAAGATGGCTTGGCGAACTGAAACTGGCTGTCCAGCGTACGGCACACGTGTCGACCAGGTTACTGCGCCGCCCTTTGTGTCGACATCCAGGGATGCCATTTTCGCTTCGACACGCTCACTCCCAGCGTAGACAAATGTCCGCGACCGGATGGCGATATCGGTATCAACTGGGTCTAAGCGATGCCCTGCAGCTTTTTCGAGTGCGAGCTGATGCACGGTTACAGAAATGGCCATTTCATTCCCGGTTAGCATCACCTTCACGGATGACAAAGCCGGGTCATGTGCGGAGGCGGGCAGGATCAGGGAAATCGCCACGATAGCACAGAGTAACCAACGCAGCGATGTTTGTAGAAAAATGTTCACCGTGTCCATTATCCGTTGCGCGGAGCCATCGCCCTAATTATCAGCTGGCAGCTGACGTGTTTCAATCAGCTTTAGGCCATCCGCGGAGTAGATGTAAACCGTTCGGCCACGAATGATGGTCACAAACTTCGTCGTTGCCTTTGCGGATACAGGTGGCCCAAGTGGACCCGCTGGTGCACCGGGCCCTCGCATACCGCCAGGTCCGCCACCCGGAGGCATCCGGAAAAAGCTTCTGTCTGGCACGCCTTTGAATGAGCGCGGGACAAATGGGAATGTGTCCGTGAGGACATAGTAATAGGTCCCCTTTGGAAATTCAGGCGTTACACCCGTGCGGCCATTGTGCTCATCGAGGTCGCCAAATGCCTTATTGAACTCAAAATCGCTTCCAAATGAGCCATCAAATGGACCGGATGGCCCTTCGGTGCGGTTCCCAGCCCGCAGCTTGTAGGCGCTTTTCAGCTTCACTAAGCCAGACTTTGGGTCGTTTGGCTTCTTGTAGGCAAACTGTGCGTAGATCGGATAGCCATCCGCAGCCCAACCGACAAGCGCCATTTTCTTGTCATATTGCAGCCGCTTGAGGAGCGCATAGGGCAGGCCGTGGTAGTGGTAGCTGCCATCTGGCTGAACGTGGGCAAGGCTGTCATCCGTGCCGAGCCTCCCACCAAGCATCCCTGAAAGTGCCTCATAGTGAAAGCGAAAGTCGTTGTTCCAAATCTCCGCCGTGCCGGGGTCGAAGGGAATTCCATTAATGGCAACGCCAAAGAGTGCGCCGCGTCCAACGCCCGGGTTGGTAGCGACACTTGGCTTTACCGGAACCTGATAGGTATGTGCGATTGGGCGGATGGTATTGGGATTCCCACGATTTGGAAACTGCCCTGGGATATGGTCGGGGATGCCATTGCTTTGGATGATCCTCAGGCCATCCTTAATGGTAATCGTGACCGAATTCTGTTCACCATTAACGGTTGGTTTTACCGTCGTGGCCGGCCGGGTGCCCTGAAAGGCAACCGCTCCTGCAGCAACGACCAAACATCCACCAAACATCAAGGCATTAATCTGTTTCATAACCGCTCCACCGATGCGTTTATTCGATATTCCTACAATAACGCGAAACCGTGAAATGAATATGAATCCAACTTTTTGGCGCGTCGTTTGGGCGGCATATACGTTGAAAGTGTCCCTTATGTCCGAACGTCTCAAGAGCATCACGCAGGCCTTCCATTTCATCGGTAGAATCTGGCCATATGAACCTTGGTGACCTTAGCTGGCCGAGTGTCGATGCGACAACAGGCCGTGTCCTTATCATCCCGATTGCATCGTTTGAGCAACACGGACGCCACCTCCCACTGCTTTCTGACACCATGATTGGCCAAGCCGCCATCGACAAGCTCAAGCCTGCGATTGAAGATATTTCGATCTTTCTCCCGATGCTTTGGCTTGGCGCAAGCGACCATCACCTTGCATTTCCAGGTACGGTCTCCATTCCGCAGGACACCTATGTAAAGGTTTTGGAGGGCATTGTCGAATCGGCAATCATGGCCGGCTATCGCAAAATCTTACTTCTCAATAGCCACGCAGGAAATCTGGTACCGGCGCAGCTTGCGCTCACGAATCTGCAGCTCGAGTACAAGGATGCCATCCCGGAGCTGTTCCTCGCCCTCACCAGCTGGTTTGATATTGCATCCCGCGAGATTGCCGCTATCGATGATTTGGTGCAACCATCCGTCAGCCATGCCTGCGAGTGGGAAACTAGCATCATGCTGACCGCACATCCTGATCTTGTCATCATGGCGCAAGCAGCCGGCGCGCATATAGATTTCCCAAGCAGCTTCTTCCAGCCGGATTACCGAGCCCCGCAGCGGGTGTTTGTTGCTCGGACGATGGACCAGGGGACGACGACGGGCGCCTACGGACACTGCGAGCTGGCATCGGCGGAAAAAGGCAATGCCATTCTCAGCGCCGCAACCGTTGTGCTTGCGGATTTTATACGCGAGTTTCACAGCTGGCCGGTGGTCACTCCACAGCCGGAGGCCTAATGGAAGCATTGTCTTGGATGCCCGGTGCTGTATGCTTGCCAACGCCTACCCGGGAAGCGCTTGCAGAGCTTCCTGAGATAACAGCTCCAAAGTCTGGGCAGCGTGCTTATGGGGTGAACACAGCGTGTATCCAAACGGATGATGACCTAGCTGCTGCTCTCCTTTGGCATTACACGCAGGCCGTGCAGTGCATCGCGGAGCAGCTCGAGCGTGTTGACTTACTCATCGATGTCAGCCTCATCGATGCCTATCCGCAGAACTGGTCGGTATCTGCAAGCTGGAAGCCATTTTTCAAGCTGGACCGGCGGCATATCGCTGCATTTTCCATTGAGCAGGTGTGGCGCGAGTGCTTGCGTGACCGGGGTATACGACTTGCCATCCACCGCTTAGATGGCACAAACATTAGTGACATTCACTACAACTTAAATGATGTTGAGTTTAATAAACATAAGTACCTACACATTATTGATACTTATGATGCATCATTACATCCTAGTGATAATAAACGCGACTATTCACCAATACGTACACAGCCAGTTTGGCCAAATGTATCCGAGCGAGTCGCCGTGCTTGGTGCCGGTGGCCCAATCCCAACATCCGCGATTGAACTCTTAAAGCAAAACCACGCAGTCGTACTCTGCGACCATGAGCCCCTTGAAACGATTGCTAGCCGCGGGGCACCCCACCAGCCTAAGGGCGCTCCTCTACCCGAATTGCCCATCCAGCCGCCGCACCGGGAAGACACATTTGACATCCTCGATCGTGCTGCACTGCGAACTGCCATGACCGGATGCGCCACGCTCGTCAACTGTGCGTGCACGCGCTACACCCAAAATGACTTTCGCGTGAATACCGTTGGCGCACTCGCTGCAGCCGAAGAGGCCATCGCCGCTGGTGTCAAGCGCATCGTGACAACGGGACCACAGGTCATCACGCTCGAACCGTACACTGGGTTTCACCACGATCACGATGTCCCTATCGACACGCCGGGGCGCCCCGGCTGCAACCCGTATGGCCTCTCAAAGCACATCGGGCAGGAGCTGGTCCGTGTTCTCTGTGAGCACTCGGACGCGCAAGGAATCACGCTGTTATTCAATGGCCTCGCGACGCCGGAGAGCATCCACAAAATTGATTACATGACCAGCTTCGACGATGCCGCGCGCGCCATCCAAGCTGCGGTCGAGGCGGAGGCAGCTGGTATTACCTATGCCGCACTGCATATCCCGGCGGCGATGCCACATGGACACTTCCGACTTGACCGTATCAAAAATGTCCTTGGCTGGTTGCCAACCGATCAGCTGCCATCGATATGGCAGTCAGATGTTTGAGACTCGGCAGATTATCTGCCATCCACGAAAGAAGCGATGACATGACAAATAGTCCAAACAGTCAGATTTCGATGGAACCAATGAGGGTTCCAAAAGTCACGGCAATTGAACGCACCGTTTGCTGCGTTCCATTCACACCGCGCTGCGAAACGTGGAATTCACTTCTTGTGCGCAACTGGCGCATTGTCGAAATCGTCGAAGTATTTACGGATGCATCCGACATCGTGGGTGTTGGCGAAACCGTTATCCACTACACCTGGCAGAAAACATCCGATGCCACGGTAGCCCGCTGCATCGGCGCCAATCCAGCAGATCTTCTGTGGAATGATGGCCTTGGCGCGGGCCTTCAACAGGCGATGTTCGACATCGTTGGAAAGACACTTGGCGTCCCTGCGTATCGTCTCCTCGGAGCAGAGCAGGTACGTGAACATGTCAGCATCGCGTGGTGGAACACAAAAATGCCACCATCCGAGCTTGCCCTCGAAGCGGCCGAATCGCTAGCGGCTGGCTATACGTATCACAAGATAAAGTCGCGGCCATTTATCGATCCATTCGCGCAGGTAGATGCCATAGCAGGCGCGACGCCCGAGCATTACCGCATTGATATGGACTGGAATGACATGTTGCTGAACGCATCCACGGCAACACCCATTCTAAAGGAGCTTCAACAGCATCCCAAAGTTGCGCTGTTTGAGGGTCCAATTCCACAGCGCGACATCGATGGCTATAAAACCCTCCGGCGGCGCATTGATATCCCGATTGCCATCCACGCAGGGGTTCCCCCGCTTCCGATAGCCCTCCGCGAAGAGATGTGTGATGGCTTTGTCGTGTCGGAATGTGGTGCGAGTGCTGCGATCAAGACGGGTGCGATTTTGGCAC
>JAURHZ010000064.1 GCA_030833025.1 Armatimonadota bacterium | reverse complement strand
GCTATATCGCAAGCCTTGAAACCAATCTCTTGAAGGTTGGAGAGCACCTTGGGGTTCCAGGGCTACATACCGTGGATTTTCACGCTGGTATTTGGCTTGGACGCCAATATGTAGCCGCGGTTGGAGTACGAATAAAGCAGTGGGTGACGACGCACGGCTTCGCTCTGAATGTCACGAGAGAAAGCCTCTCAGGCTTTCAGCACATCATTCCCTGCGGCGTCCAAGCCATCGAGAGCGTCTGTATCAGTGATCTAGCTGGCAGCGATGTTACGGTGAATACCGCCGCCGCGGTAACGGCAGCAGTCTGGTCCGAGCAGGTGAGTGGGGATGTCAATATCCTTCAAACATCGGAAGCCAATGCTTGGATTGAGAGTAACTGCCCGCCTATTCCGGCCGGGGAAGACTGACCTGCTCCCCACTGGTTAGGATATAGGTAGACCCTGACAGTCGCCCAACATGGGCAGGGACACCGGACTTCGCATCCCATGTCTCCGACATGTGAAAGCCTAGAATCTCCCCAATGACCAACGTGGTGTTTCCAAGGGGAATCGTCTGTAAGACGCGACACTCGCTCGTCACATGTGCTTCACCAACGTAAGGAGCATCGACCCAAGTGCCCGGGACGGGCGTCAAGCCCGTCTCATCAAACTCAGACACAGCTGCAGGTACCGTTGCGCTGGTTGTGTTCATTTCTTCGATGAGATTTGCCGTGACCATGCTGAGGGTGAAAACACCCGTTTCCAAAATGTTATCAAGCGTGTTCTTTTCGTTGCCATTTCTGTCCTTCGCACTGGAAAAGGCAACTGTCGGAGGGGCAGAGCCAATCGGCATAAAGTAGGAAAATGGCGCGATATTGTGGATGCCGGTCGCGGACTTTGTACCAACCCATCCAATGGGACGCGGCTGAAACACTTCCGTCATGAGGGTATACACGGCACGTATTGATAAATCAGATGCTGGAACAGGTCGTTTATTCATGGCAGGTTAGCGCTTCCTGGTGGGAGAATACCCTCTGGTATGACATTGATGCCTTCGAAACAGGGTATCCCCGGAGCCGCCATATGATACCTGCTACCTTTACGCTGACAGAAACCGAGCTCGCTGGTCGTGAGCTTTCTGCTGAACGCCTGTACCAAATGTGCCGCGTTCTTCGAGATACTGGTTTTGTTGTCATCGAAAATGCAATCGCCCCCGAACTCATCAGTCGTGTTAAGCTTGAGCACGATGCCGCACTTGACAACTACATGAAGTCTCGCGGTGGATTGGCTGGCCTCAAGGACAAGACATTTGGAATAAACCACGTCGGTTTTTTCCCACCCATCCTTGGCGCGGTCGCCGCTGAGGAAATCGTAGCTAATCCCTTTGCTGTTCAGATCATGCAGGCAGCAATGGGCGATATCCGCTGTTCCTTCGTCCATACAAATACCGCGTGCCCTGGCTCAGGCTATCAACCGATTCACCGGGATACGCCAACACTTTTCGGAATCAACAACGCCCCAACACCCATGGTGCATGCCGTCGTAAACATCCCGCTGATTCCATTCACCCTTGAAAATGGCGCGACGGAAGTCTGGCCGGGGACGCACTGGATTGTAGATGAGCGTGATGATGATGGATCTCACCTCGAGGAGCGCGCACGCTTCTTCCCAAGCCAGCGGACAGTTTTGCCGATCGGAGCGATTGTCGTGCGCGATTTGCGGATGTGGCATCGTGGCGTTCCAAACCCGGGTACCGAGCTTCGCACAATGATGGCGATTGTTTACCAGCGGGCATTCGTCCACGAGGACCCATGTAATATTCCGCAGTCCACATGGGATGCTTGGTCAAAGGACACGCGGAAAATTTTCCGTTTCAACGATGTAGTACCGGATGTGTCGCATACGCAGCGGGCTTGGTATTAGGAAGGTGAGTGACAGCCGATGACAGCACAGACATTTCTTTTGGATCGCATCGCATCGACAGGACGCGTATTTCGTTTCTGGGTTGAAGTTATGCCAGAAGACAAGCGGGACTGGATTCCTTCGATTGACGGCACCGCTCAAACCCGCAGTGTCAATGACATGCTTGGCGAGCTGATAGAAGTTAACCGGATGGTCTTCAACGCACTCACTGGCGGTGATGCACCAAAGCAGCATCCGATGCTAGCGCCACGGCCATTTGAAGATGCTAGCCAAGCGCTGCCGATGTTTGATGAAACTCTTGCACAAGCGCTGAGCGAGCTTGAAAAAATCGATGCATCGCAGCTCGAGGAGACCTTGGAAGTTGGTGTCCGAACGATGCGCTATATTGATTTGTATGAGGTCATTTACCGCAACCTCTGGTACCACGCAGGGCAAGTAAACCTTATCCAGCTGCAGTATGGAGATGCCGTTTTCCATCTCCCGGGTGCCTAACTTAGTGGGGTTGGAAGGTTAGCCGCCGACGCGCTTGACCTTCCAGCCTTTTTTGGCGAGCTCGGTCATAAGCTGATCACGCTTGTCACCTTGAATTTCGATGATGCCATCCTTACAGGTTCCACCGCATCCGAGGCGCTGTTTGAGTTCCTTTGCGTAGGCGATAAGAGCATCCCCTTCGAGTGGAACGCCGGTTACGACCGTCACGCCGCCACCCTTCCGGCCTTGCGTTTCACGTCCGATGCGGACGACGCCATCGTTTGGGAGATTGCGTGCCGGCTCGACTGGCACCGGTGCAGCCTTCCGCGGGTTACCACTGACCTGCTTTCCCGCGGCCTTCTTCTGCTGGCTGCTCCACTCGGTTGAATAGATGACATCGCTCATAGAAAAAGTGTACAGGGCAACACCATCATCTCCCAATAGCTTGGTTTTACCTAGATGGTTGACCGTGTATAAAGGTTTATGCCAATATCGCGCCAAGATTCGCCATCCTTGCTGAAACAGCTGTATCCGAACCCAACGGGGAATAACGGCTGGGAAGTTGTCTGTGATGTCGCTGATAAGCTGACAGGGGACTTACTAAAGTTTGAGGAACTGACACAGGCCAACAAAGCCGACATTTCAAATGTCAGTCGCTACTTTGCAGATACCCGAGCGCGCCAGCTCGTTCAGGTATTACTGGGCACCGAGCGAATGCCATTCGTATCACCTCGAACAAATGTATCCGCCGAAACACTATTTCCAGACCTCGCGGCATTTCGGAAGGTGATTCGTTTTGTCAGCATCACGTTGTTCCACATGGCGGGCACTGGGCGCTCGAGGGAGTGCGCTCAGCTGTTCCGAGTAGGGATGCGGATTGCGCAGGCACCGACATCGGATGTGCTCATCGGAACCCTTGTCTCGATTGCCTGCCAGGCAATATTGACGAAGCAAATCGTAAACGTTGCGCCTCTCTTGCATGCTGATGACCTCGAAGGTATAGCGCGTGTCTTGCACCAAGGTGTGGCAAATCGTGCCAGTTATGCAAATGCGTTTCAAGCAGAATACAAATTCTTCATCACTATGGTGGGAAAACTCGACATTACGAACATTAGCGACCTAGCGGGCCCGGATGGTGATGCTCGGAGACAATATGTCGAATTGATGGAAAATAAGGCTCGGTTTGATGCGGCAATCACCGATTCTCTAGATTTTGCCCGGGCAGAGCTTGGAGAGGTATTACGTCGCATCGACAACCCCCAGATGTACGACGGAAAAGCCCTTCTGCCGAATAATCAGGATGCTCGCCTTATAGCTGGCATCCTGATGCCCGTGTCAATGCCATCCTTGGGCCGAGTCATTCGAATGCTGACTGAACTACGTATGACAGCCATGTACTGCTCGGCGTGGGCTTTTAGAAAACGAACGCTTTCCTGGCCAGCTCGGCTTGAAGACATCGCTCCTCGAGACCTTTGTAAGGAACTGGTATCTGAGAAAACCTTTACCCTTGAAAAGTCTCCCGGGTTTGATGCTATTCGGATTAGGAGCGAAGGCATCCCGCCTGTAGAGGGAGAGGAACGCCTCGTCCTAACCATCCCACAAACACCAAAGTCAAGCTGACATAAAAATAGCCCGCCTACCAAACTGGTAAGCGGGCTGTATTGTCCACTCAGTATGTCGCTTAGAGAGCGACTTCCTTGCCTTCAGCAGCCGATGCATAAATGCCCGACAGCATCTTCATAACCATAAAGCCATGCTCAATTGGGCACTCGTTCTCACGGCCATCACGGACGACTTCCACAAAGTGCCGCATCTTGTATTCCCACATGTCCCAAGTCGGGATGAACTCAGGCTTGCCGTTCATCATGTAGGTGTTGATGTCGCTAAACGTCTCACTGGTGCTCCAGATGATGCCGCCCTTTTCACCCATGATCTGGATGTCAAAGACATCTTCCTTGATGTGCGCAACAAAGCTTGACTCGAGGGTGAGCATTGTGCCGTTGTCAAAGCGAATCATACCGACCGCGAGGTCCTCAACGGTGTATGTTTCCCAGTCCCAGTTTGGCCAAACGGACTTGACATCAGATGCCTTGTTACCATGCCATGTAAATGTGTTACCGGTACAGGTCACAGGGGTTGGGTTGCCGATGAGGGAGTACGCAGTATCGAGGATGTGTACACCGATGTCGATCAGTGGACCGCCACCCTGCAGCTCTTTGCGGCCAAAGACGCCCCAGTTCGGGATGCCACGGCGGCGGAGTGCCTGTGCACGGACGTACATAATCTTTCCGAGGGCGCCGGATTCGACGAGGTCACGGACATACTTCGAGCGTGGCTCGTAGCGATGCTGGAAGCCCATCACAAACTTGACACCTGCTGCCTTGACCGCAGCAACCATGCCTTCAGCTTCCTGAGCACTCATCGCGATTGGCTTTTCGCAAAGCATATCCTTGCCAGCCTTGGCAACTGCGATGACTGCTGGAGCGTGAGCGCCATTGGATGTACACACGGAAACGGCATCGATTTCAGAGCCGACCGTTGCAAGCATCTCATCAAAGGATGTAAAGAGGTGGTCCTTTGCAACGCCATGTGCGGTGTGCATATGGTCGAGGGCAGCCTGACGAAGGTCTGCACCAGCGATGATGGACACGCCAGGCATCTTCTTGAGGTAGCTGATATGTGTTTGCGCGATACCACCGCAACCGATAAATGCAACGCGAAGCGGCTTTACCGGTGCTTCATTCGCGGAGTCACTGATGACTGTGATTTCCGTATCCATGGTTACTCCAGACGCGCAGTCATTGCGCGCTCTCTAACATATACAATTGACCGATGAATGGACATCCACCAGACGGTGCATGGTAGCATTTTCAATCCATTCCGAAAAGGTGAATTCCGATGAAAGTTAGCATTGCATTGGTGGCGGCTACACTCATGATCGCTGCTGCGCAAAACAGCGTGTTTGCGGGACAGACCGCAAAGCTAGGGAAAACATCGGGTAAGTCACAGGCAAAGCCTAATTCAGTGCCAAAGCCACCTAACGCCGCTGGAAAGAAAACACCTGCAAAGCCTAGTCCAACACGCGCCGGGGCTGCCCCTTCAGTGAATCCGAAAGCGCCCCTCACCATACGTGGTGAACTGATTGCTACCGGGGATAACTTGCCGGCTTATAGCGTCATCCGACATTCAGATGGAAAACAAATCGAGCTTTCAAGCCTCGTTACAGAGCAGGCTGTGATTGTTCTTTACCACCCGGGAAGCAAGCCCGCGATGCGGGCACTTCCGCTAATCGCTGCAGCAGCAGCAAAGTCCAAACCGGGTATCAAAGTCTATGCACTTTGCGTCCGCACCGATGAGGCTGCTTGGAAAGCATCGGTGAAAACTCTGCCTACAACCATGCTAGCCCTCTGGGATCCAGCTGGGCGTAAAGATGCTGGGATGAATGCTCGTAAAGTGCTTGGTTGCGATGCGTATCCGACGCTTATTGTTACGGGTGCGGATGGCAAGGTCCGGGATGCATTTGCAGGATGGTTCAGTGGTGACAGGCGACTTGCACCGCTACTTTCAGAATAAGAAAAACCCGGGTGTAAGGCCCGGGTTTCGTCATTTACCACAGTCGATCCGTGAAAGACTATCCGTTTTCCCGTGGACTACGACGTCGGCGCCGGCGATTATGGCCATCATTTGGTCTTGATGTCATCGCGCCTTCCGATGTCGCAGCGACATGCGGCCTTGGCTGATTTTCGTTATTGCGATCGCGGTTTAGGATTTCTCCCGTAGCAGATGAGCGTCCAGTTCCAGTCACCTTTAGGCGAACGGATTGACCCAGCTGACGGCTTCCCTGTTGGAAGTGAATCACGAGACCGGTTTCAGTGATTCCAGCGGCCGTTGATGTTGGCGTGTCACCAACGCTAACGATTCGGGCATCTACTGTCTGACCCGGTCGGAAGGTTGCAAGTCTGCGGTCAAAGTCATCCATTGAGCCAGGCTGGATATCAAACTTCTCCATATGGATGTCTGTTGTAGAGCGGATGTAGACACCGCGCTCGATAAAGTGCTCGAGCTGTTCGATGTCATCACCGCCATCGCCGACCAACGCAGCCGCTACTAACGGATGGCAGGTTACGTGGAATGCTTCGGCGGTGTTCGTCTTTGCTTGACGACGAATTTCGCGCTGGATGGTGAATGCAACGGATTCTGGTGACTGTACCCGACCACTACCGGAGCAGTAGGGGCAGGGGACATCCATTTGCTCATTGACGGTCTCACCGGTGCGCTTACGCGTCATTTCGATCAAGCCAAGAGGCGAGATGTGGCTGACTTTACAGCGGTTTTTATCGGTCTTGAACGCAGCTTCGAGTGCAACTTCCACCTTGCGGCGGTCGGATGCATTGTTCATGTCAATGAGGTCAAGGACGAGAATACCGCCCATGTCACGCAAGCGGAGCTGGCGCGCGATTTCATTGACCGCTTCGAGGTTGGTTTGAACAATCGTGTCGGACAGACCTTCGGTTTTTCCACCAAACTTGCCTGAGTTGACATCGATTGCGACCAGTGCTTCGGTCTGGTCGATAATCAGATAGCCACCGGACTTGAGTGGAACCCTTCGGCGCAGCTGCTGGTTCATTTCCTGTTCGATGTGGAAATGGTCAAAAATCGGGATGTGTGAGTCAAAGAGAACTACGCGATCCTTGAGCGACGGACCGAAGAAGTCAAGCAGCTCATGTGCTTTCTTGTAGTCCTCAGGATTATCCAGAATCAGCCGGTCAACATCAGAGCCGAACGCATCCCGCAAGATGCGGAAGAGGAGCGTCAAGTCTTGGTAGACCAACGCTGGTGCGCGGACAGAATCAGCTGATTGCTTTACGGTTGCCCAGGTTTGCTCGAGGTACTCTAGGTCCTGACGTAGCTCACGCTCAGTCTTGCCCTCAGCTTCGGTACGGACAATCAGTCCATAGCCTGGGTGACGGATACCTTCGACAATACGCTTTAGACGATCACGCTCTTTAGGGTCATCGATCTTGCGGGACACACCAGTTGAGTTTTCATCTGGCATGAACACCAAATAGCGCCCTGGCAATGAGATGCGCGTCGAAACACGCGATCCCTTTGTGCCACGAGGGCCTTTAATGACCTGAACTAAAACCTCTTGGTTACGGCGAACCAAGTTTTTGATCGGAACGGTCGGGCGTGGACGTCTGCCACGGCGATCGAACGAATCATCTTCATCGAGGTCACCCGGCGACACAATGTCACCTGCAGCCAGATAAGCGTTGCGTTCTAGTCCGATGTCAACAAATGCGGCATCTTGGCCAGCTACAACGTTATCTACACGGCCCTTGAAGATACTTCCAACGACACGCTCGCCGCGTTCGATGTGTAATTCTACGAGTCTTCCGTCTTCACGGACGGCAATCCGGGTTTCCCGCGGATCACCATTTACGATGATTTCTTTGGATACCAAAATGGCTCCTCTGCACTAAATGCGAATAGGTTACGACTGGTCTCGGAATGTAATCAGGCGCGCCGCCGTGAAGTTCCAAGCCGTCACAAAAACTGTTGCTACTACCAAAGCTGCAAAAACTACCAATGGGTCGAAGGCTTTTCGGCCCTCTGCAGTCATCAACATACCGGGAACCTGCGACGGATTAAAGTCGCCGTGCGCAAACCCGGCACGTGCTGCCAAAACCAATGTGCCAGTCATGATGGTCAGGTTCAAGACCAAGCCAACCATGTTGGTCAAGACGAATTTCGGATACTGCTTTGCCGCAGTACCAACACGTCCACGAAAGGTCCAACGACGATTCCAAATGAACCCGTTGGTCACTCCGAACATAAACGTGATCGTTTTGGCAAAGAGTAGTGGAAGGTGAAGCTTGTAAAAAAGGATGTTGAAGGATCCGGCATCGATGACAAACGACGATGCCCCTACAATCAAAAACTTACCAAGCTGCACAAGCCCAGGACGAGCAACCGCGGCATCCCGCAATTTGCTTATCACTGAAACAAAACCCTTTGCACGTACCATTATACGGTACATGTAACGGCGGTGGGTGTGAACTTGGCCGCTGGTAAGTACGCCGGCGATGCTTACTACACAGAACTGTAAGTGAGTACAAGCACCAGGGGGTTCACACAAACCTCCAGCATCAACTTTTTGAATGAGAGCACATCGCCAATCCAGCGAAGCCGTGTTAACTGCTTCCGATAAGCCATGACAAGTGGGTCCATGGTAATTACTAGGCATGTACCGCTTAGTTGTATTCGACATGGATGGCGTTCTGTTTCTTGGAAATACGCCTCTTCCTGATGCGCCTCCCGCCATTTCGCGCCTCAAGGAATTCGGCTCTATCATCCGCTACCTCACGAACAATTCGACGCAGACGCGTCAGTTCTATGCCGATAAGCTTGGCGGATTTGGCATCGATGTTTCACCAGATGAAATCGTGACTAGTGCAAGCGCCACAGCATCCTGGATGGCAGCGAATACCGATATCAAGACGGTTTTCGTCGTTGGTGGTGGTGGTTTGGTTGATGAACTGGAAGCGGTCGGGATCAAAGTCATCACCTGGGATATGAATCAAGACTTAGATTCCGCCTGTGAAGCCGTCGTTGCAGGGCTTGATAAAGGCTTTACGTACGAAACATTGTTTCGCGCCCAGCAGGTGATTCTGCGGACGGGAAGCTTTATTGCAACAAATCGCGATACCCAGTACCCAACGGAAACCGGCGTAATCCCTGGAGGAGGCAGTATCGTCGCTGCGATTGCTGCTGCATCAGAATGCGAGCCCATCACGATAGGGAAGCCCGAACCGCTGGGACTAGAATTTTTGCTAAAACAGACCGGGACTGTCGCGGGTGATGCAATCATGGTTGGTGACCGCTTGGATACCGATATAGCGTGTGCAAATCGTGTAGGGATGCAATCGGCGTGCGTCCTAACGGGAGTGACATCACGGGAACAGGCTTTAGCCGCTACGGGTTTACTCACCCCTGGGCGGATCATCGCAACGCTAGCGGAACTGTGATGCCTAAAACAACAAAGCCCTGCGATACGTGGAACCGCTTCCGCGTATCACAGGGCGAATAAACTAGGACTACGGCTTTCCGGGCTTCTTGCCGTTTGCGCCGCCACCTGGCTGCGCTTGTCCACGACCACGCATAGTTGGCTTCCAGTCGCCAAGCTTACCTTGCTGCTCGGCAGTCAGCGTGCCACGCAGTGCCGTCTTAAGATCAGACATCGTCTGCTCGGTCACTTGCTTACGCTCATTGGCTTCCAGACCCTTTGCTTTGTCACGTAGGGACTTTAGAGCATCTTCAATAATCGGCTTGACTTTCAACTCCTGCTCAGGTGTCAGAGCAACTGCTGCGGACAAGGAAGTGATGATGTTCTCGGCTGGGCTCTTAGGAGTGGCAGCCTTTGCAAGTGCGGTCTTCAGCTGGTCCTGTTGCTCTAGCGTCAAAGCACCATTCACACCGCTGATGAACTCCTTGACCAAGTCTGCAACCTTGGTTTTCTGTTCTTCAGAAAGGGTGATGTCCTTGAGGGCAGTTTCGACATCGGATGCATCGATTGTCCGAGCCTTTGCCTTGGCATTTGCCGGGCGTTGACCCTTTGGCTTGGTTCCAGCCTGTGCGAAACTACCGGAGATCATAAAGAGCGACAAAGCTCCAAGACATATCAACTTATTGTTCATGAGGTGTACTCCATCACTGTCAGTTTGCGGGTTATCTAAAGACGTGTATGTTCCTGTTGAGGTTCATGGGTGGCAGAAGAACATCACTGACAAAATCTACGGCGATGTTAACCATTTGTTGCCGGTTTAGACCAATTTTGCCTCCTGGCACTACACATCACCAACGTTTGACACCAACATGACACCTTACCGCAGTTGTGTACATCCGTTGATTCGAAGGTGAGCATCCTTACTAGTTACTATCCGTTACATGAACGGCAATTTCTGATAATGTTTACGCAGTGCGCACATCTTTTGTAACCGTCGCGATGGCAGTGTTGCTGCCCGCAATTTGGGGGGCGCTGTCGGTTTCGCTTGTCGAATCAATCAATGCGATACTGCGTAGGAGGCATCGTTGAACATTCTTG
>JAURHZ010000063.1 GCA_030833025.1 Armatimonadota bacterium | reverse complement strand
GGCCCCCTTCTCAGCCGGTGTGGATGCTCCCTCTCTCCTCTCAGACCTCAGGGCAAGTGCGCTGACGGCCAACATCCCTGTAATTCTGACCGGCCCCGCAGAAAGTGCGCTTGTAATTGCAGAGACTGACAGAGCTGCCGTGCTGGATGGCATTAGGACACTCCGGGCAAACTCTGGCGAGACACTAGTGATCTTGACAGGTTTTGAAGAAGACATTTCCCGCATCACGTCGTTTATACCCGAAGCCCTGATCGTTCCTTCGGGAACCGCACCGCAAATACCTGAGATTCCCGTGTCGGAGTTTCCACCCATTCTCGTGGTGGCAAGTGGGCATGGTGGAGAACAGCTGGGACTGGATGTCAGTACACTTTTGTCGCGGCTGCCAAAGAATACATTATTGATGCTTGTTGGAGATGTCTGGAAGGACACGCGTCCAGCCAGTGATGTCCCTGGCGTTCGAAGCAGTCTCGACCAGATTGCATCTGTGGCCATGCAAATTGCTGCTGTAACAGACCAACCATCCACCGTTTAGGCACTAGACAAATGACCATAAACCACATCAATATCGTTGTTGCATCAATTGATGCTAGCTTGAATTTTTATGTCGGTGTCCTAGGGATGCGTGAGACGTTTCGCTGTGAACTCGAAGGTGGATGGATAGACACCGTAACTGGACTTACAGGTGCGAAGGCATCGTGCGTTTTTGTACAGCCACCAAATGGTGGATGTCGCATTGAACTCCTCCAATATCATGCTCCGACGGGAGTAGATGTTCGTGAAAACTCTCTACCCAATACTGGTGGACTGCGACATTTTGCGTTAGATGTTCAGGACTTGGATGCCATCATTGCTAAACTTGAGGAAACCGGCACACCAATCCTAAGTCCACCCGTTACGGTACCGTTTCGAATCGTTGACAACATCCAGAAGCGACTTTGCTATACCCTTGACCCAGATGGCGTCATTGTTGAGTTCAGTCAGCACCAGCGAGATTAGAGAACACCCTCCCGTAGTGCGTTGTATTCACCCCTATTCTGCTACTAGGTGTGAGTGACCCAAAGCTTACTTCGGCGTAACCATTTCTGCGGCAAGTGATTTCCTGATATCTGATGGAAGATTTGGTGATGCCAACGCCCGACGAAAAGCATCTTTGGAATCAATGACTTTTTGAGCCGCCAGAGCTGAGACACCGGCACGATACCAATCTATTCCCCGGCCTCGGTTCTTCGCGACATCTAGGCGTTGGGAATATGCATTAGGATGGTCGCCCTTCATCGCATAAATATGGCCGAGAGCTGTTTGAATCATTGCACGGCGCCCGGCAGGTGGCTTCTTTCCCAGCTCCCCCTCATAGGTCAATATGCACTTTTCAAATAGTCCGCGCTTTTGGAGTGCTGCAGTGCATTCGAGGTCGGAAGCCTCAACATTCTCAAGCGCAGAGCGCAAAATCTGCTCTGCAAGTGCTGGGTTATGTAAGCCATCTGCAGCATCCGCGCGGCGCACATTCCACTTATCAATCAACAGTGGAAAACGCTTAAGACCTGCGTCTAGGACATCCATGGCTTCATGAAAGCGTCCAGCAGTCAAATAAACGTCGGCAAGACTTATCCGGATTGCCGGCTCGGATGCTGCATATCCACCCCTGATTGCAAGCTGCAGTGCATCCGTGTAGTGTGATGCCGCCTTTGCGTAGTTCCGGTCAATGCGCTCGACATCTGCAAGACCGATGGCGGGAGCAGGATTTAAGGGCGCCAATCCCCGTGCTGCCTTGAAGTCGCTCCGTGCCCGGTCAAGATTTCCGAGCTTGAGCTCAAGGTTCCCCTGCGTCACGGCGAGATCGGGGGATGTCTTCGTCGGGAAGGTATCCGGAGTTGTAACGCGCGTCCCGTCTTTCATTCGGGCATCCCCAAGCAGCAACGCAGCCTTCGCATCATTTGGGTCCAACGCAACGGCACGCTCCAGAATACGGATTGCCTCTTCAATCTGACCGGTTGAAAGCAATGCCAAACCAAAGTTAATATGAGGTCTTGGCCATTCCGGCTGTTGTTTGATTATGCGTTTGTAGAGTTCTTGGGATGCCTTTGCTTCACCGGCAAACTGATGTAGGTCAGCCTGAAGTAGCAAGAGAATACTACAAGTCCCTTTGCTTGCCATGAAATCCTTGATACGGCGTAGCGGCTGCGTGAGCTCAAGCACGCCTGAATCGCTGCCATATTTTCGAGTAATCTCAAGCCACGTCGTATTGGCGGCAGCATCGGTGCCAGCAAGTGACTGCGCAGCATGCTTCAATAGCATCGTCACGGGATCACCATGTGTTGCACTGTTCGCCTTAGCTAAAAATTGATTAGCAGTGATGAGGTCGCGGAGCTGAATGAAAGCAAGCGCGGCTGTCCACTGAACAACAACATTCGATTCTGCTTTTGCCAAATCCCCGAGTATCCCGGCAGCCTTACGTACATTTCCGCTTCTTAGTGCCTGATCGGCGTTTTGAAATGCCGCAGCAATGCGTTGAGTTTCGTTCATTGCAAGAGGCTCCGAAGACGGTTCTGTGATTCGGTGAGCTCCATCGCAGCGGAAGGCATATACGAAGCAGGCGTTGCTCCAAATCCTCCACCATGCGACGTATTTGCCGTCCCGAATTGTTGATCACTCTGCACGGCAGCACCCGATGAACGCATCGCCATAGTCGGAGCGGCCTGTAAACGAGGCTGTGATTCTACAGGAGGTACATCCGTGGCAATGACATCCGGTGTCATTGGCTCTTGCTCCACCGATACGCCGCTAGCAACAATGAGAGGCTTCTTCCCCCCGGACGGACGATTCGTTACAGGTTGTCGTAAGGTTACTGGAGGTGCTTGAACTTCGTTGACATCGGGCTTTACAGCCTTCGTAAACGGGTCACTCGGAGTGGTTTCAATGATGGCAACTTGCTTTGCTTGCTCACGGGTATGGGCAAGCGCTGTGTCCTCGGTAGAAGTGGAACCCTGAGAATCTTCTTTCGGCGATGTACTGACGATGGCCTGCGGCGTAACGACAGTTGACTTCGTGTCCGAAGTGCGAAGATAAACGGCAGCAAAAACGACACCAGCAACCGCCATCGTAGCGAATGCCGTGTTTCGCAATACCAATGGACGCGGCTTTGCTGCTTTGTCGTTACCAATCACCGACGATTCTGAGTCACGCGGAGGAAGTGATGCCGACAGGCGTGCCCATGATGCATCACTTGGATTGGATGCTACATCAAAGTCCAACGAGGCAACGGATACCCCTAGGGTTTCGATGGAATTGATTTCCTGTTGACAATGGAGACAATGTGCCACGTGATGCTTAAGGTAGGCATCGAGGAGGCCATTTCGTGTCGGCTGGTACAAGTGATGCACCTGTACCCAGGTACACAGCCTTTCGTGCAGAGATGTCATCGCTCAGTCTCCATCATATCTTTCAACTTTTTCATTGCGTAATGCAGGCGTGACCAAACCGTCCCGACAGATGTCCCCAATAGCTCAGCAATCTCATCGCAGCCCTTGCCATCGTAGTAATACATAGTCACCACACTGCGGTGCTTTTCTCCCAAGCGATCGACGGCAGCTCTTAGCAATACCGCTTGGTTGGCGTTGATCGTGACATCCGCGGGATCAAGCAACGACTCCCGAGTCGCATCGGTTGGACTCACACCTGATTCAAGAACATGCGAATCGCCTTCCAGGTCTTCCTGTGTACGATCCCGCTCGTTCTTACGCTTCTCTCTGTGACGCAGTGCTGTGTTGACAGCGATCCGGTAAAGCCAAGTCGAAAATTGTGCATCCTGACGGAAACCGGGAAGGCCGTTCCAAGCCCGAAGAAACACATCCTGCATCACATCATCGACGTCTACAAAGGTACCACCGACGCGATAAACAACCGATGCCATTGGCCGGTAATAGCGTTCATACAGCTGGCGAAAGGCAACCTGATTACCACGAGCAGCTTCTTTTACGAGCTGGGCATCATCTGTTGATGACCTTATCGCCATCCAAGACCTCTTGATTGGGAGCAGATTGATTGCAAGCGTTGCCAACGTTTCACCACCTCGATGGTTAGAGTCGGTCGCTTGCGAAATCCTTCACGGTAGATCTGCATGGTACGCTTATTCTACGATGGCAAGACGTGGGATATTTCAAAATCTGTTTCAATCCGTAGACACACTGTTTACGGGACGCGGCAAGGTCGATGATGACCTCCTGGAAGAACTCGAAGAGGCGCTTCTGGCTGCGGACCTAAGTCTACGCACAGTTGACAAAATACTGGATGAAGTGCGCGAACGTGTCCGCGATGGCCGTCTTAAGGATGCCAGCGATGTACGGACGACGCTTATGGGAGTGATTGTCGATACGCTTGGCAAACCCGAGGATCACCGATTAAGCATCGCCCCGAGTGGCCCAACGGTGTACCTCATGGTCGGTGTAAACGGCGTTGGAAAAACAACCAGTCTAGGGAAACTTGCATTCAACGAAGTGCAGGCTGGGAAGAAAGTCATTTTGGCTGCGGCGGACACATTTCGTGCTGCGGCGGCTGACCAGCTAGCGATCTGGGCCGAACGCAGCGGCGCGGAGCTGATTCGACAGCATGAAAATGCTGATCCAGCAGCCGTGGTTTTCGATGCCATCCATGCAGCAAAGGCCCGTGGAGCTGATTTGGTTCTTGTTGACACCGCAGGACGACTGCATACGCGTACCAACCTCATGGAAGAGCTTGCCAAAATTCGCCGCGTCTGTGAGCGAGAACTCGGCCGTGCACCGGATGAAGTCTTGTTAGCGCTGGATGCAACGACAGGGCAAAACGCGGTCACTCAGGCCAAGGAGTTCACCCAAGCGGCTGGTGTGACGGGTATTGTGCTTGCAAAGCTCGATGGAACGGCTCGCGGCGGTATTGTCGTAACGTTGCGTGAAGAGCTTGGCATCCCGGTAAAGCTTGTCGGCGTGGGTGAGAAACCTGGCGACTTGCGAGAGTTTCACCCTGATTTGTTTGTTCAAGCGATGCTGTCGTAAAGCGACATTACAGTCACAAACAAAAAGTCCCCGACTGGCCATGCCAGACGGGGACTTTGCTATTACTTACCGCGTCAGACCTTCCAGCCCTTGCGGTATTCCTTACGAAGCAATGCATTTGCGCGCTCATTGTTTGTCTTGAGCTTGCGAGCATCCCATTCAATTGGCTCACCTGTACGATATGCAACCGTTCCAAGGAGAACCGTTTCGGTCAATGCACCCGCATAATCGAAGTTACAGGTTGTAGGTCCGCCGTTACGAATCGCTTGCATCCACTCTTCATAGTGACCAATCGAATCTGGGATGGACTTAGCGGGTGGTACAAAGCCGACAAACTTGTCTTCTGGCAGCAGCTTGTAGCGACCGTAGTCAGCTAGCAGCATTCCCTTATCACCGATGAACAAGGAACCGTCACCCCATGATTGTGCGCCGGCCTTCTTGAATGCCTCACCGGCCATATTGCCGTCGTACCAAGTGACCTTTACTGGAGGCTGGGTACCGCGTGCAGGGAAGTCATACTCGACTTTGACACCTTCTGGCGCAAACTGCGGATGTGCAGCAGGCCCAGACGCGGCGATACGCGTTGGATGTCGCAGATCAAGTGCCCAGAACACGAGGTCGATGTGGTGGCAGCCCATGTCTCCGAGGGTGCCATTTCCATATGCCCAATAACCACGCCAGCGAGCTGGGTGGAATACAGGGTGGTAAGGGGCGACCGCACATGGTCCAAGCCATTCATCCCAGTGCATGTTTTCTGGTGTTCCATCGGAATATGGATCGAGCTCACGACCAGACCATGCCTTACCAACGCGCGTATGAACTTCAAGGACATTGCCAATCGCGCCACTACGAATCAACTCAACAACACGGCGGTAGTTTGGCTCTGCATGAATTTGCGTACCCATTTGGGTTACACGCTTCTTCTTCTTGGTGAGCTCAGCGATTTTTCGAGCTTCTTCTACGGTATGTGTTAATGGCTTTTCACAGTACACATGGAGATTATGGTTGAGTGCAAATGCAGTGGCTGGAGCATGGTTGTGGTCAGGAGTGCTGATAACCACAGCGTCGAGCCCCTTCTGCTCAATCAACTTTCGGTAATCGGTGTATACCGCTGCGTTTGGAAAGCGCTTCTTGGCAACGGCGATGTATTCATCATCGATGTCACAGATAGCAGTAATGTTCTGTGATTGAACACCATCGATGTTAGCCAACGCACGGTTGTTCGTACCGATGATTCCAATATTGAGCTTCTCGTTGGCCGATTGTCCCAACGCCTGGTTGCCTGCTGCCATCCACAATGCTCCTGCGCTAAGCGCTGAACCGGAGATAAATCGCCTTCGCGAAAGTTCTTCCATAACCATACCTCAATCCTAACAAAGAGTGCCCTGATAGTTTCACCGTGCAGAGCTTGAATCCATGCCTGTATTTACCTATTCGATGGCAAATGCGACGTACTTATTTCCAGACTTGGTGCCAAGTTTGCCCCCGCCGCCCGCGGCAATGACAACAAACTGCTTACCATTGACCATATAGGTGGACGGGGTTGCATAGCCGCCAGCACCGAGATCTGCAGCCCACAATTCCTTACCCGTCAGCTTGTCATAGGCCCTTAACTTTTCATCTGGTGAGCCACCGATAAAGACGAGGCCGCCCTTAGTCACAATCGTCCCCCCAAATGATTGGGATCCAAGGCCTTTTTGGCCCTTGGCTTCGAGGTCAGGATAAGAACCAAACACCTGCCTCCAGGCAAATGTCCCCTGGTTCAGGTCAACTGCTGTTAGCCATCCCCAAGGCGGTTTAATTCCAGGATAGCCCTCATGATCGTTGAACCATTGATAGCCATTGAAGTCGTAGCCACCCCGTCCATTTGCCGTTAGTCCCATCACCGATGGAATGTCATTTGTGTTGATGTACAGATATCCCGTCTCAGGATCAAAGCTTGCTCCTGACCAGGTTGCGCCGCCGTGGAACCCAGGTGCAACAAGTGTCCCGTGGATACTCGGCGGAAGGTGCTCCTTGCCGTACAGCAGGGATTTCAGCTGTTTTCGTACACTTGCCTCTGCCTCAGGTGTCCGATTCGTGACATCGGCATCGGTGAACCCAGAGCGCGACAACGCCGGTGGGGCAAGCGGCGTCGGCTGCGTCGGGCTTGTCCACTCACCCGGAACCGTTGACTTTGGCGCTGCCTTTTCTACAATCGGGAAAAGGCTGCGTCCCGTCGTCCGATCAAACACATAGATAAAGCCAGTCTTGGTTGGCTGCGCAACCGCTTCAACGCGCCGCCCCTTACTCTTGACAGTTACCACAAGAGGCGGACAGGGATTATCGTGGTCCCAGACATCATGATGCACAGTTTGAAAATGCCAGATGCGCTTACCCGTACGGGCATCCAACGCCAACGTCGAATTTGCAAACAAGTTGTTTCCTGGGCGGTCTCCACCATAAAAGTCTGATGCAGCCGAACCAACGCCGCAGAACACAATCCCACGCGCAGCATCGACCGTAAATCCACTCCATGGATTGGCACCAGAGCGGTTTTTCCAGCCATCATTTAGCCAGGTTTCACTGCCAACCTCATAGGGCTTCGGAACCGTATGGAATCGCCAGACCTCACGCCCTGAACGGACATCAAAAGCACGAATATCCCCAGGTGCACCAGGCTGACCTTCGGAATTGACCACAGGAACAATGACCAGGTTTTGATAAATGGCTACTGCCGATGTCACCGACAGATTGGCTCCTGAAAGGTCACGTTCAAAGCCATCCTTGAGGTTTATAAACCCACCCTTACCAAAGCTCGGATCAGGCTTGCCCGTGATGGCATCGATGCTCCAGAGTCGCCCATTACCGGTTCCAAACAGGATGCGGCGCTTACCCTTTGGCTTTCCATCATCCCAGTACGCAACCCCACGATTCACACCACCCGAAGAAGGGTCAAATTCCCATATGGTTTTGCCCGTCGCTGCCTGCAATGCAATGACTTTCTGATTGACCGACGTGAGATACATCACCCCCGCTATCACAATAGGCGTGCGCTCAAGCGTACTCCGCTCGGTTGCATCATCAACGGAAAATTCCCAAACCTTGCGCAGCTTACTTACATTTGTGCGGTTGATCTGGGTCAGTGGGCTGTAGCGCATTCCGCCAGGATCATTCCCGACGACCTTCCAGTCAACCGATGTCTTTACATCAACACTAGGAACGCCATGGTTGATTATTGAAGTCTTCACTTTTACGTTTCCTTTTTGAGGCAAACCTGTCGATGTCGACACAAGGCGGTTCCCTCGAGATGCATCGATTCCATTGTCGACAATGGCATCGAAGTTTGCAGAAACCACTGGACTCGTGCCAGCCACATCAGAGGTGCGGCTGTTGAATCCACTCCAAACCCTGAGGTCATCAATAAAGCCGGTACAAGTTATTGCCTCTGGTGGGTATCCTCCGACCCAGAAGTCCCCTGGTTCAGGCACAAAGTCAGGGCGGGAGCATTGCTTTTCCAGTGCCAAGGTGCCATCGACTTTGATCACCACACTTGTTTCCGAAATTTGCACATCAATCGCGTGCCAGTTTCCATCCGTGATGACCAGATCAGAGACAAACAGGCTTGGTGCACTTCCGGGGATGTAAACGGCTAAGCGGCCACTCCCCGCCTCGGTAAAGACCTCCCAATGGGACTTGCTTGACTTCAATCCGTGAGCAACAAGGATGTTGTATGCAGAGGACTGTGTCAGCTTTGCCCGTAGAGACGCCTTTAGCGGAAGAGCTGAAAGGTTTGCCGTACCCTTCAGCTGTAATGCGCCGGAACGGACATCGGCGGACATCCCGTTGACTCCAGCCGCAAGGACGAGCATCGGGGAAATCCGCTGAAGAGGAAACTGAAGTACCTCCCGCCCCGCAGCGTATGCAAGTCCTCTTCGAATGAATTCTGCGTGTTCAGGCGTCAGTACGGCACCGGCATCGTGGCCGAGCAGCGTCTGTACAACCACACCACGTCCAGCCTTGTATGTGTAAGCTAGAGGCTCTGATTTCCCAGTCACCTTCGAGACAGCAGACATTAGTGGAACCACTACATCGGTACCGACCTGTGAACAATACAGCTCATCGGTTGTCGTAAAGCGCTTGAGCCCACGTGTTAGAACATGGTCACTCGCTGAGACATCTACAGAAAAGCTTCCATAGGCATCATGGTTTGCTTTGCCATCCACCCAAACACGACGGGAAAAACCTCCATGATAATCGGGCCAATCCCGCCATGCGCCATTTGCAAAGTGCAGCAGAAAGAGCCCCCCACCGCCTCTGACATACTTTACAAATCGATTCCGTGCAGCAGGCGACAACGATGCTGATTCCCAGTTGCAGTAGTTCACTAGGAGAACATCGGTGAAATCAAGGACATCCCCAGCGAGCAGTTCTGGATCGGTGATGACATCAAGTTTGATTCGCTTGTCTGCTGCAACAACATGCTCTATGGCTTCCGTAGTCGCTTTCCAGTCATGCGCAGGGTGATGACGACCAGTGAGAATCGTCACGCGAATAGGATCATCGGCTACGACATTTACAGTCTCAACACCGGCAGTTGGAACATCATGTTTTGCAGTCCAGAGGATGGCATTGCAGAGCATTTTGCGGATGTTGGGATCGATGTAGTTAGCAAGTGGATGCCCACCGGTGTAGCCAAACCCACGTCCACCATCGAGTCGGTTCACAGCCCAACCAACCGTTTGTGCCTGTCCACCTTGAGGGCGCACGGTTTGTAGCAGATCTACTCGCCGCTTATCCTGCGGGCGAAAGCGAATCTGTGTGTAGAACTCTTCCTGTACGTTATAGGGATGCACGCCGCGGAGGACAGGGTGATTGGGTAAGGGAAGGCTGACAGGGGCCATCCAGTTATCGATAGCACTTGCCCAGTGATTCGCACCACTTCCTGATTCATAGTCGAAGTGCCCACCGACCCAGTCTAAGTAATCATCGCCATCTTTGCCGAGTGGAGCGAAAGTGGCGTAATGAAGCGTTACAAAGCCGCAGCCGCGCTGCATCTGCTTTCTGATGATGTCCATGCGCCCCGGGTGTAGCAGTGGATGGTCGAGGCGGTTGTGGTCTGAACCATCCGAGTACACAACGATGCTATCGGCCGTATCGAGCAGCTTTGGGTCATCCGGCCAGCCGTAGGGAACCACGGTCGTCTTGAGTGACTTATCGTGGGCGCGGAGCGTCTTTGCGAGCAGGCGGCACGCCTGCTCATACTCATGATCGCCTGGACCATGGCTCTTGGTCCCAGCTAGAAAGACTAAATGCTTCCCATCCGTAAGCTTCGTTCCAAGCGAATTGGCGGGACTAACAAACAAAAACAGCACACACGCTGCGGCAAAGACCCGCAGCCACAAATGGCAGACAGGAAATCTTTCTGACTTCATTGAGGTAATTCCGGCATCCGGTATGAACTTACCTGCACATTTTTGATGCATCATGCGGTGAATTGTTGAACTCGCCACTAGGAATGCTAG
>JAURHZ010000062.1 GCA_030833025.1 Armatimonadota bacterium | reverse complement strand
GCTGTCATCCAGACCATCGAAAAACGAAACTGCCTCACCGGGAAACAAGTTTTTGAAGTGATCATGAAGGCGAATTAGGTCAGAGCGCTTAGGCTCGGGATGACTCCCAATGTACGTATCAACGCTATCGAGCATAGTTGTCAACGGATGATGCCGCGATTTCGCATCCAATCTGCGCAACGCTCCGGCCAGCTCGTGACCTGCTTTGTCTTATCCGGACGCATGCCGTAGCCGTGGCCACCATTTGGATACAAATGCACTTCTACAGGAACCTTCTGGGTCTGCAGCGCACCCGCTAGCACCAATGTGCTCTGAGGGGTTACAGGATCATCCGATGTATGGGCAAAGAACATCGGAGGGCAGTCCCTCGTCGCATTGACTTCGGAATTCAGCTGGTTGTTTTTATCAACCAAATATGCCGGGTACACCAATACACCGAAATCCGCATTGCATGGAAGGGCATCCACATCATCCTGCGGAGCATAGAGGCGCTTACCGCATGCGAGAGCCGCCATCGCCGCGGTTTTCCCACCTGCTGAGAAGCCAAGCACACCGATGCGCGTCGGGTCGATGCCCCACTCTTTGGCACTCTTCCGCGCCGTCGAGATCGCGCGCTGTGCATCCATGGTTGGGCCAAGCCAGTTCGGATCAAAGCTACCCGTCGGGACACGGTACTTGAGGACGATTGCCGTAACACCGATGCTGTTGAGCCAAGCGGCCACTTCCGTACCTTCGAGGTCCATCGCGAGGATGCTAAAGCCACCTCCCGGACATACCACAACGGCTGCGCCATTTTGTTTGGACTTTGGAGGCGTATAAACAGCAATCCCTGGCACAGTCACATTGGCTAAGCGGACAACCCGCTTGCCCATCACCAAACCTTCGCCAGGCTTGGTGATGTCGGCTTCTACGCCATCCGATTTGATCTGACCGGGGATGCTAGGTCCCCACAAAGGCTGAAACGGCTTGTCCTGCATCCGGATGTCCTCCTTGACACCTACATCGGCCAACTAAGCGTTGGTATAGTCACCATCCACGGAGCGCCAAATCCCAAGGGGATTTCCATCCTGGAGCTCAGCCGGCAGGCGGTGCGCACGTACATTGTCGTACGAGCAGCGCATCGTAAAGCGCTCAATTCCCGCTGGCAGGCCGACGCTAGTGAAGTAGGGATGACCCGTCGCTGGGAATGGCCCACCATGGTTCATCGCCGGGCTGACCGCAACACCGGTAGGCATTTTGTCATTGAGAAGACGCCCAACCTTACCGCGCAGTACTGGGGCAATCACATCGTATGCTGCATCATCAGAGCCAGAGGCAGCCGAGTAAATCGTCCCGGTGAGGTTGCCTTCGAGGGATGCGGCGACAGCAGACATTTGCGCTGTGTCATCCGCAATAACGAACAAGCTAACCGGGCCAAAGGCTTCGGTCTGCAGGGCTTCTGGATTCTCGAGGAATGTTGCAGCACTGACGGTGAGGATGGTGTTTTCGAAGCGATAGCCTGGCTCAGCAACGGGGTTGCCTCCGCAGAGTACGGTTGCACCAGCCGTGGTGAGGGTTTTGATGGAATCCGAGATCGCATCCCGTCCGCCCTTACCGAGCAGCACACCTGGCGTTGCAGCCGTGAACTTGGCAACAACCGCAGCGGTAAACGCATCGCCAGCCGTGCCAGCCGGGAGGACAACAAACCCAGGGTTGGTACAGAACTGACCTGCGCCCATGATGCAGCTGCCTGAAAACTCATCAGCGAGGGCATCCCCGCGCTCTGCAAGGACACCCGGCAGAACGAAGACTGGATTGACACTGCTCATTTCTAGGTAGACGGGTTTGCCATGTCGGTCGGCGACTTTCTTGAGGCGCATCCCGGTATCGCGGCCGCCGGTGAAACCAACGGATGCAACGGCAGGGCTCTCGACCATCGCGAAGCCAAGCTGTGGAGCGATGCGGTAGACGAGCTGAATGGCACCAGCAGGCAGACCAGTTGCGGTCGCAGCGGCTACTGCACACTCAGCGAGGAGGCGGCTGGTCGTCGGGTGGGATGTATGGACCTTTGCGATGACTGGGCATCCGGCAGCAATCGCTGCGGCGAAATCTCCACCAGCGATGGCATTGAATGCGAATGGGAAGTTGTTTGGGCCGAAGACCAGAACCGCGCCATCGAGGGCTTCCTGCTGGCAACGGATACCAGTTGCGGTATCGATTGTCGGACGAGCAAAGCTGCGTGCGCGCACCGCCTTTGCGGCGAGGCGGAGCTGATTCACGGTGCGTGGAAGCTCTACAGATCCAAGGCGTGGCTCGACGGGCAGGCCGGTTTCGGCATTTGCAGCAGCGACGAGCGCATCCTTCGCGGCTTCGAGGTTGGCTGCATAGGCATCCAGAAACTGTGCCCGGACTTCGGCATCGAGGCCACGCATCGCGGCTTTCGCAGCGGCAGCAGCACTTAGGATTGCCTGAACATCCTGTGGACCAGACACAGGGTAGACGCCAGGGAGCAGCTCTCCGGTAGCGGGATTGGTTGCTTGGAATGTGCCGGTTGGGTCAGCGGATGCACACCAGGCGCCATTGATGAGAATCGGGAAAGGGGTTGCGGTCGACATACATCCATTCTAACGGAAGTTGCCGACCGCGGGTGCAGTTATCTACCGCAAGAGGAGGATCCGACTAGACTGTCCAACTTCGACAACTGGGTTTCCGGGTAGGCGTTTCCAGCCGTGGGATGTGTCATCGTAGTAACGCCACGCAGTCGGTGGAATCGTGATGGTGACATCCTGGCGTTGCCCCTTATTCAGCGTGACTTTGGTAAATCCGGCTAGCCAGCGAACAGGAAGCATCACGGGCGCGCGCTGCGGGCGTGTGACATAGACCTGTGGCGTATCGGTTGCGCGGACATCCCCAATATTTTGGATGCTAAAGCTCACCTTTGTCCCGGCTGGTGTATGAGCTACACGAAGGCGTGTGTAGGCAAACTGCGAATAGGTCACGCCATGGCCAAACGGATATGCGACGGCCTTGCGTGCATTGTCGTAGTGGCGATAGCCAACAAATAGGCCTTCGGAATAGACGACGGCTCCATTTTTTCCTGGGTATTGCTCTGGTTTGGTGACGGGGCCATCCTGTATCCGTTCAGGAAATGTCACTGGCAGCTTTCCGCTCGGGCTGACGACACCCGTTAGGAGGCGAAGGGTGGCATCGGCGCCTTCCTGCCCAGGGTACCAAAGCTGAAGAATCGCCGGAACGCGGCCCCGCCACGGCAGCTCAACAGGTGCGCCGGTGTTGAGAAGGACAATGGTGTTTGGGTTTGTCGCCGCGATGGCTTCGACAAGAGCACGCTGGCTCTCGGGAAGGCTGAGGTCCTCACGATCGGTGCCTTCCGTACCTTCATCGTAGACCATCACCACTGCGGCTGGTGCGCCCTTTGCGACCTTGATAGCGCTTGCAATCATTTCTGCCTGACGGGCAGGTGTGACCCACGCAAGGCGAATTTGGAGCTTAGTATTGGGGTCTCGCGGCCCAAAGCCCCCTCCAGCAGCTGCGGTTAGGGTAAACGGGATGGGCTTGCCCTTGACCATATCCACCCAAATCGTTGCGGTGAGGAGACCATCTTGCGTCTTATAGAGGCTGGCTCCGCCGCCGAACAGCCCCCCAGCACTTGCGCGCAGCTTCCCTCCGATTGTCAGAGTTGCCTGTCCACCATCCACTTGGACCTTGATTCCATACCGCCCGGTCACTGGCGCAACGAGGTTGCCTTTCCAGATTTGCGGGATGCGTGATTCGAGGCCAGTTTTTGCCACATGGTTGATGTCGGCTGTGCGAATCTGCGGGTCGTTGATGATGCCAATGCCAGGATTCTGACGTCTTGCCGCGGCGGCATCATTGGCGCGTGTGAGGTCTTTGAATGCCGATGCTGGAATGGCTTTGCCATCGGTGTCGATACCCGGAGCGTAGAGAGGCTTGTCGATACCATGGGCTGATCCAAGCAGCTGCCGGATGCTTGTGGTTTGGGTTGGAGTTACCTGCGCGGAGCCGCCGCCACCGATTACGGGGCGTTCGAAGGGAAGCCCGATCCAAGCGATGTTTTTCAGGGCATCCGATTTGAGTGGCAGGATGAAGCGGTCATTTTTGAGAAGTACGGCTCCGGCCTCTGCGATATCGCGTGCAGCTTTGCGTCCGGCAGCCTTATCGAATGACGGTCGTGGCTTTGGTTTGTCGAGGTGTCCAAACTTTTCCATCACGGTTAGGATGCGTGCGACGGAGCGGTCGAGTGTGCCTTCGGGGAGCTCACCTGTCTCGATTGCGGTTTGAAGATTTTTGCCGAAGAAGCCATCCATGCCGGGTATGCGGATGCCATCCCCTGGCATTTCCATATCGAGTCCGGCCTGAATACTTGCATTGGTGGACTGCGTTGCAAACCAGTCAGACATCACAAAGCCGCCAAAGCCCATCTTCTGGCGCAGAGTTGTTTCGAGGAGCGCGCTGTTTTCGCAGCAATAGGTGCCATTAATTTTGTTGTAAGCGCCCATTACGGAGCCAGCGCCAGCATTCACGGCAGCGGTAAACGCGGGGAGGTAGATTTCGTTGAGCGTCCGTTCATCGATGAGAACATTTACACCCATCCGGCCCTGTTCGAAGTTGTTCGCAGCAAAATGCTTGACGGTGGCAATCAGTCCATTGGTTTGGACGCCTCTGACTTGTGCGGCGACGAGGGATGCGGCGAGCAGTGGATCTTCGCCAAGGGTTTCAAAGTTCCGTCCGGCTCCGGGTTGGCGGACGATGTTGACCATCGGGGAGAGGAGGACATCTTGGCCGAGGGCTCGCCCTTCCTTACCAACGGTTTCCCCAAAGCGCTGTGCGAGCTTTGGATTGAAGGAGGCGGCGACGGCGACGGGAGCCGGCATCGCGGTTGCGGGCTTGCCCACTCGGATACCCGCTGGGCCATCGGTTAGGCGGAGGGGGCCGATTCCAAGCCGTGGCACTCCTGGGATATAGCCGGCCTGTCCGAGGTTGTTAGGATCTTCTCCTCCGCGGACGAGCGAGAGTTTTTCACTTATTGTCAGTTTGCCAACAAGCTGCAGCACGCGTGGGGTGAGGGGATAGCTTGTGGATGTTTGTGCGTGGGCGGTTGTGGGGATGGCGACGATGCCAGCTACGATCAGGGCTGCAGAAATACCGGGATGTTGCATGGCATTAATATACTCTAGCCAGGCGGGATGGGTTGCGGTTGACGATTGCTGGCCGTGAACATTCGTTTTGAGCGGTGTTAAGGCCCGAAATGCAAACGCGCCCCCGCCGGAGGCGGGGGCGCGCAAATCAACCGAGGCGAGAAGTATTACTTCTTGCCGAAGGTGTAAGTAACGATGTAGCGCTTGGAGAAGCCACGCGCATCGATTGCTTCTTTGGCATCCGCAATCAGCTCAGGAACGATGGATAGATCGTTCTTCAGAACTGGCTTCGAGTCCGCATTTGGCAACCACAGGATTGGAAGGGTGCCATCAACGTTTGCCTTGGCTGCGAGGTTATCGTAATTAGGGGTGTTGTCTACATTGAATGCTGCACCAGCTGGGTCAATCTTCTGGTAACCAACCGCTTCAGCGGTTGGGGTGAAGACAAACTCGGTGCCCGATCCGGAGATGGTGTAGACCGTCTTCTGGTATGGAGTCGACAGGTCGCGGCCATTTTCTGTGTCACGTACTAGCTCAAGGCGCTGGCGGTCACGGGTAAAGGTTCCAGATTCGGTTCCACCGTAAGACTTGATTGTGTAGCGGCCATCTTCAGAGAAGGTGATGGTATCGGTTGGCGTACAGACATCGATGACCACATTGCGGTCCTTGAGCTCTGTTTTCGGATCTCCGACTACACTGCTGGAATCGCCACAGGTTACCCGTGTGCCCAGCGCAGAAATACTGGTCTTGCTGTATGTTCCGACAAGTGCGCGGGAGCTGGAATCGAGATAGTTCTGATCCACACCTCCACCGCCACAACCAGTCAACAGACTTCCAAGGCTCAGCGAAGCTGCAATGCCTGCGAACCCGAACTTAACGAAGCGATGCGTCACGTGCTTCCTCCCAATGCCATTTGGTACCCACCACTGGCAGTTGCCAATATACCATGATAGGCCTTTTTATAGGGATATTCAGCCGAATCCTGTAGGGTTTACGACCGTGGTAAGCAGCAAATGTCAGCAGTTTTTCGGCATCCAAAACTAAGCAGTTCGAATGCAGAGAGGCTGTGTAAAACGTTCGGATGCCACCTGTGTGTTCTAAAAGGTGGGTAAAGGCTAACACTAAACATTCGCTGAAATAGAATTGTAGGATGATTCCTTTATGGCCATCGTACTCTCATGGCATCGAGGGAATCAGCGGATGCGCCTGAATTGGTATACTTCGATGCCATGTCATCCCCTAAAACCGTAGTCATCGCCATGTCCGGTGGTGTCGATAGTGCCGTTGCTGCTGCCCTCCTCAAAGAGCAGGGCCACGATGTAATTGCAGTTACGCTGCAAATCTGGCAGGAATCCGCTCACGAGACAAAGGGTGCAGGGTGTTGTTCGCTTGGCGCTGTCGAAGATGCGCGTCGGGTGGCAAATCGTATCGGGATTCCACACTATGTTCTGAACTACCGCGAGCCGTTTGCAGAAAAAGTCATCGCTCCGTTTATTAAGGACTATCAGCGTGGGCGCACACCAAACCCGTGCGTCAACTGCAACCGCTATATAAAATTCGATGCTCTCCTCGAAAAGGCGACATCCCTTGGCGCGGACTATCTCGCGACCGGTCACTATGCGCGTGTGCATCACGGAATGGGAGCAGATGGCCGCCACGTCCTCTGCCGCGCAGAAAATGGGTCAAAGGACCAGACGTATGCACTATATGCAACGCTGCAGCATCAGCTTGCGCGCATGACGATGCCTCTTGGCGAGCTTCCAAGCAAGGATGTCACCCGCCAGCTTGCGCGGCAATATGGTCTATCGGTTGCGAATAAGCCCGACTCGCAGGAGATTTGCTTTGTTCAGGACCGGAACTACACCGAATTCCTTGAGGAAACCGCTCCAGAAACGCTTGTTCCAGGTCAGTTCGTTGATACAAGCGGGAAGGTTCGCGGCACCCATGATGGCATCGCGCGCTATACCGTCGGGCAGCGCAAGCGCATTAATGTCGGTTCGAGTATCCCTCTGTATGTGATTCAGGTGGATGCGGACACGAATACGGTTGTGGTTGGCGATGACGATGCATTGTTTGCAGCGGGTTGTGTGGTTGAGGATTTGACGTGGGTTTCGCTGGCGGAGCCTGCGGTCGGGGATGCGATTCCTTGCGAGGTCAAGATTCGATATAACATGGAATCAAAGCCTGCTGTTTTGCATCGGCGGGCGGATGGTTTGGTAAATGTCCTCTTTGATGAGCCATTGCGTGCAGTCACTCCGGGTCAAGCAGCTGTGTTTTATGGAACTGGAGAGCGTACGGATTGGGTATTGGGTGGTGGGACAATCACACAACGGATAGAACAAGCCTGATTTATGAGGCTTTTTATGCCGATGATGTGGGTTGCTGGAGGGTAATAAGATGGCACGTTATGAAGATCGTGATGACAGCTCTGTAGTCCTGGGTGTTGCTGCAGGCCTTATTGTAGGTGTTGCCATTGGAGGCGTCCTTGGCCTTTTATTCGCACCGAAGAGCGGCCAAGAGCTACGCTCCGACATCAAGGATAAGGCGGAAGAGGCGATTGATCGTCTGAATGATGCATCTTCCGAGCTCGCAACCCGTGCAAAAGAACTCGCTGACCGGACACGGGATAGCCTGACGCATTCGGTTGAAGTGGGCAAGGATGCCTATCAAAAGACCAAGGAAGAGCTTGCCGCACGGCTTGATTCCTAACGATTGAAGCTCCAACGTATTGGATGATTCTTCGATGACGACGCCACAGCACGCATTTCGTAGCGGCTTTTTTGCCGTTACCGGTGCAGCCGTGGCGTTGCTTTGTCTTTATGGACTCTACATCGGTGGACAGGCGCTCCTTGCGATTGCGACACCATTCCTCGCCGGCGGAATATGCGCGCTGCTCCTCGACCCGATTGTCGTACGCCTAGAACGCATCTACAAGATCACACGCGGTAATCGCTCAACCGCGGTAGCGATTTCCGGAATTGGTTTTTTGCTGGTCTTCGTAGCCCTTATTGTGCTGATTGTGCCGGTTTTGGTGGCACAGGTAAAGGCATTGCTGGACTGGGTGTCATCAGATGGCCCAGCGGAGCTGCAAGCTTGGGTTGACACGTGGCTTGCATCACATCGAACGATCGGTCCGTTTGCCTTACCCGCGACACTTCAAGATGTAACCAACCAATACTCGGAGCAGCTTACTGCGCTTGCCCGCCGGTATGGAACAAACGTTGCGGATGCCCTGATAGGCAGCGTCGGTAACATCCTCCAGCTCGTATTAGTCCCGATTGTCGCTTTCACATTGCTGAGCGACCTCCCCAAGCTGCGTGCGAGGTTGCTCTTTTTGCTTCCCGAATCATCCCGGTTGGTCGTCGTCGACACGCTGCGCGAGATTGGTGGGATCTTCGGTAACTATTTGCGCGGCATGGTTCAGGTTTCTCTCCTATACGGGGTTGTGGCGACGGTGGCATTGTTGCTGATGAGTGTTTTTGCCCCAGGAATTCGTTCGTATGCGTTGCTGGTCGGCGTTGTTGCAGGTGTGCTCTACGCAGTCCCGTATGTTGGCTTTCTTGGCACCGCTGTCCTTACGTTGATCGTTGGACTTATTGGTCATATTCCATTTATGTGGATGGGTGCTGAAATCGGCTTGCTCTTCACTTTGAACATGTTGTTTGACAATGTGATTACGCCGCGGATTGTCGGTGGAGGCATCGGTCTGCACCCGCTGCTGGCGATGCTAGCATTGCTCCTTGGAGCGAGTCTCTTTGGTCTAGTTGGGATGTTGATTGGTGTCCCTGTCGCGGGATCTCTGCAGGCCATTTTGCTCAAGAGGTTCCCAAGGTTCTCAGCACCGACATCGGATGAGGTCTACGCCCTTGCCCAGCACCTTGCTGAACCGATGGGTGGCGAGAAGCATCAACAAGATAACTGTGGGCAGCTCTGATGCACAGGATGATGGAAAGTGGTTGGTGTGTTGATTGCGGGATGCGTCGCGGGGCGGATGGCCGCTGTGCGAACTGTGACCCTTGGTGGACGCATCCGATGTTGCAGCATGGTGGGATGGCTGTAGTGCTGGCGGTAATCGGCACGATAGTGATGATAACCATTGGCAAGGCGAAGGAGCGTGACTTCGAGGAAGCTGCCCGAAGTGGTGGATCCCGTGGGTCAGTGAGGCAAGCGCAAAGCTGGTCACCGGCGGGTGGGAGTGTCAGTGATGCACCGCTGCCGGGTTTTGGTGGAAGCAGTATCCCATCGTCATCCAGTGTTTCAATCTATGCTCCGCCGCAGGTGAGTGCGCCGGTACAGATGGCGGGTGCTGGTGCCCAAATGTCTGATGAAGAGCGTGCGTTTGCCGAATTGAATGCGCTGCGTGGTGCTGTCTATGAGGCGAATACGGTGGCTAGGTCACGCATCGCGGGTGTGATGGAGTGGGAGCGCCGTAACCATATCGGCAGGCGTCAGGATTACAATATTTCGCAGTAGTGGTGCTGCGTTTCGGTGAAAAACAAGGGGCTCCCGCTGCGCGGGAGCCCCTCAGTTCTTTAATGCGTTACGTATTACTTCATCCGATTAACACTGCGAATAAAGGCAGTAATTTCCTTGATTGCTTCCGGGGCAAAAGTTTCATCGATGGTGCCATATTCCTGAGGGCTACCCGTCCCTGCGTGCTGAAAGAGGTGGTTTAGACCCGGCATCAGGCGCACAGTCACACGTTGATTCCCGCCAGCGCGGAGGGCTTTCTCAACCTCTGGAACGTTCTGTGATGCGATTACCTGGACATCCTTTTCACCATTCATCACCAGCACTGGGACTGTAACTTTACGCAGTGCCGTGCGTGGATCATAGGTGAGGAAGTAACGGAACCAAGGTGTTGCATATTGCTGAACCTGAGCATCGACCATCGCTCGATTCTTCTGAGCCTCCGCCTTCTGCTCAGGTGGTAGGGATGCGATCAAGGAATCTGTTTCCTTCTTCAGCGCGGCGACAAGCTTGTTCGGATCAGGATTGGTTGGGTTCTTGCGGACGACAGCCTCAACGGCGGCGATAATTTTGAGCTGGGACTCACGGCTCTTCTTTATCTCCGCAGGAGTTGCCTTCATCGTCTTCATGATGGCTTCGGACTGCTTGAGGATGACATCCTTCCCTGGTACTCCTGGACCCGCGAGCATGACCACAAATGCGACATCCGGGTTGCGCGCAGCAACCATCGGTGCAATCAAGCCACCTTCAGAGTGCCCGACAAAGCCGATCTTGTTGCGTTTCACGTTGGCAGCTGTCTTGAGGAAGCGGACTGCGCCTTCTGCATCGTTTGCGAAGTCCTTGGATGTCCCAGCGGCCTGATCACCCGTTGACTTGCCCACTCCGCGGTCATCGTAGCGAAGGGATGCGATACCAAGGCGTGCTAGCTGG
>JAURHZ010000061.1:251-10602 GCA_030833025.1 Armatimonadota bacterium | reverse complement strand
CGTCATGAACCTTCCCCACCCCGCCTGTTTCGCCGAGGCGCTGAAGCATGGACCGCAGCGCAAGCGGAGCTGGTACATCGCCTTCTTCCAGATCCCAAAGCTTCCCGAATGGATGATGGGCCGCCGCGACGCCCGCGGCATCATCCCCCGCGCCAGGACCAGTGGGAACGGAATCATAGTGCGCCATCAGGACCAATGGTGGCCCCGGCTTCGCTGCAGTTCCCTTGCGGTATCCAACCACATTGACGACATTGGCTAAGGTAACACCCCGTTTGCTTTTGGAGGTCGCTACGACTTCCTGTTCGTGGACATCCAGCTTTAACGCCCGCAGCTGCTCCACCACATAAGCGCGAACGCGGGCGTGCTCAGCAGTCCCAGGAGGATGTGGAGCCTTTGCCAAGACATCTACATGCTTCTTGGCCCGAGCTGCAGAATACAGTTCGGTGGATGCCGAAATGTCTCGAGGGGTTGGGCCCCAGAAGACGGCAAGGCCGATTGCAATGGATCCGAGTGCAACGATGAGCGTCGTGATGATTGCCAATACCGGAGATGGCAGTGCTCCGCCGCCATCTTTGCCTTTAGTTGGTGTGGACGCGCGGCGTGGCTCATCCCCAGTCGATTTTCGCTTTGCCATCACATTACTATTCCCGCAAAACACCGTGTTTGACTTGATGTCCACCACGAATTCGCCCGACATCTCCATCGAATATACCAAGGAGTCGCGAATATTACGCTAAAGGCTCCCACATATCGGAATTCACAACGCTTAGGCTACCAATCATTATCGCTATCATCCATTTACGGCTAGAATCGCGTATGCCAATTCTCTCACTAACCGCTTCGCAGATACCGCTACAAGATTCTCCGGCTATCAGGCAATCCATTTACGATGCAGCTAGGCAATGGCGGGTGCCTGCCGATGTGTTATCCGCGATGCTGGTGATTCCAGCAAGTGAACAAGACATTCGCAGCGACAAGCTATCGGTGTACGACGTGGCAAAGCGCTTGGCCATCGGGTGGAACCGCGCTCCGATCATTGGAAACGGCATCCTCGAGGACGGAATCGGTATCTATGAGTGCTGGTACTTTGCGATTGGGCGTGCAGGGGTTGGAAAGGATGGCCCGGATGCTAATCACTATGCGGACAAAGTCCTCAGCGTGCTAGCTACTGGAAATCACCCCCTCAAAACTACCGTCACCGTTACACGTATCCGTCCAGATCAGCTGACTTGGGGACGGAATGTATTTGGACCTCCGGCACCGTGGCACTTCACAGGCCTCGAGAGGCGCCCAAAGGGAAAAGCCGTAATCGACATTGACCTTCCATTGATGCAGCAAGTCTGGGACGCACCGGATGGCTTTGATGGAAGTGGATCTTGCGGGCCGGTTTCGTTCCTGATGCTGCTTGCAGGGCTTGGCAAGATATCTGCGCAGCCAATCGATGTGCATGACAGCTACCCGCATATCAGTCCATACGGCGGACTCCTGAAGTCCATTGATGATCGGATTACCGAACCAAATCTAGGCACCGTTCACTTCAAAATGCTCCAGTTCATAAGGCAATACTTTCCAACGGCAAGCATGGTCTATGGATCAAAGGTAACAAAGCAGCGGGTGCTGGATGAACTGAAGGCAGGACGACCAGTCATTTTGGGTACTCGGGTGACGAACGCCGGCCACTTAATGACAGCCCGTGGGTTTACGGACGATGGGCGTATCATCGTGAATGACCCAGCGGGAGACCAGACCCGTGCAGCGAGGGTTGGTCGACCGGATGGGAGCTTTAGTCCAACAGGCAATCGATATTGGAACGCTGGAGGCTCAGCTGCCCAGTATGACTGGGAGATGCTAGATGTCCGCTGGGCGCTGTTTATTGGCCCTCATGTCCCCGATTCCGATGAACCGGAAGATAAACCTTGAATATCTGCCTATTTCCTTGACAACAGATGTCTGGGGCGATATCTTCAGGGGGCGGATTTTAGTCCGCGACCACCAGCCCAGGTGGCGGAATTGGCAGACGCGCACGTTTGAGGGGCGTGTCCCGTAAGGGGTAAGGGTTCAAGTCCCTTCTTGGGCACTTTCAGGAGTCACTTTTGTGACTCCTGTTTGTTTTTAATAACTAGCTAGCCTATCGCGGTGCTTTACTACTACATAAAAAAAGCTCCAGTGCAATCCTGCACCGGAGCTCAACACAGTCATTGTGGTTTCGGCTAGCGCCCCGCCACCATTGGTGCAATCAGCAAGCTAACAACACTCATCACCTTAATGAGGATTGCTACCGCAGGTCCGGATGTATCTTTAAACGGATCTCCAATGGTGTCCCCCACAACAGCCGCTTTGTGTGCATCTCCGCCCTTTAACTCGCCAGATAAACCATCCTGCTCGATGTGCTTCTTTGCGTTATCCCAAGCACCGCCGGCATTCGCCATAAAGAGCGACATCGTGGATCCAACGGCAAGGGCGCCAGCAAGCATCCCTGCGAGCGCCTGAGGCCCCATGACAAAGCCAACGGCGACAGGAGCAAAGACAGCGACCAACCCCGGTTGAATCATTTCAATGAGCGCCGCTCTTGTAGCAATATCAACAATACGCGCGGAGTCCGGATCGGCTGTCCCCTCACGTAAGCCAACGATGTCATCAAATTGGCGCTTGATCTCAAGCACAATCTTCTGCGCAGCATGTCCAACGGCAAGCATTGTGCTGGCACCTACCCAGAATGGGAGAATCGAGCCAATCAAAATTCCGATGAGCACCCTAGCATCTGTTAGTTCTAACTTTATTTCGTGGCCGACAGCCTCGCGGATTTCGAGCGAAAACGCTGCAAAGAGCGCAACCACTGTAAGTGTTGCACTTCCAATTGCAAAGCCCTTACCGATGGCAGCCGTTGTGTTTCCGACAGAATCAAGCTCATCGGTGATCGCACGGACATCCTTGCCAAGGCCAGACATTTCGGCAATACCGCCTGCGTTGTCCGAAATCGGCCCATATGCGTCCACAGTCATCACAATAGCGGTCGCGGCAAGCATCCCGACAGCTGCCATCGCGATGCCATACAGCCCAAGGGCCAAGTTACTGACATAAGCCGTACCACAAACGATTACCATCGGAATAGCTACGCTTTGTTTACCAACGGCAAGACCTTGGATGACATTAGTTGCGGCACCGGTGATCGATGCTTGCGCTACAGAACGGATTGGACTGTGTGCCGTGTAGTACTCGGTGATCAGTCCAATAAGTGCGCCACCAATGGCTCCTGCACCAAGACAGAGGGTGACCGTTTGCGTTGCACCTAGCATCCCGATAACAACCGCGGTTACAACGACAAGTACCAACGGAGGAACAATCAAACAGCTACGTAGAACGGTAGCAGGCTTCATGTTACGAAGGGCTCGTGCAACAAAGATCGACAGAATCGAAATGACAAGTCCAAGAGCTGAAAGGATTAGTGGCAGTGCCGCCCCGATGGATTTTGCCGTTTCGAAGGATGTTCCTGCTGGCACAAGCTTTGCCAAGACTTCTGGAGAATCGGATGTCATGGCGATAGCAGTCGCTGCGACAATGGCAGCAACCATCGATTCGTAGATGTCAGCTCCCATACCTGCGACATCACCGACGTTGTCACCTACATTGTCAGCGATTACGCCAGGGTTACGTGGGTCATCCTCAGGAATGCCTTCTACAACTTTTCCAGCAATATCTGAACCGACATCGGCAGCTTTCGTATAAATGCCGCCACCGACACGTGCGAAGAGTGCAATTGAGGATGCGCCAACGGCAAAGGCGTGTAGGAGGGATGCCTTTTCAGGGAATAGCGCTGCAATGGTGCTGAGTCCGAGGAGTCCAAGTGCCGCGACTGATAGTCCCATGACAGCACCGCCATCGAGGGCAACCAGCAGCGCATTAGGCTTTTTACCGGAACGGGCAGCCTGGGCCGTACGGACATTCGCAAGTGTTGCGGCCCGCATCCCACAGAACCCGGCCAGAAGCGATAAAAGGGAGCCTGCGGCAAATGCAGCGGCTGCCCCCCATCCCATAAAGACGCCCATGAGGATGGAGACCACGAAAATATAGCCAGCAAGTACCTGATATTCCCGTCGAAGAAAGGCCATTGCTCCGTCTTGGATATACCCGGCAATTCTATTCATCGCTTCATTGCCTGCGGGTTGTTGATTCACTCTTACATAGAAGAATCCGGCGGCCAGTAAACCGGCGCCACCTGCATAAAACGGAAGCTGATTCCACAAACCAAGACCATCCAACGACAAAGCACTACCCCCTGCGGGACGAAAATCCCGACTGCCCGACAGCATACGAGCGAGGCGCGCAGTTCATTCACGGGAGCCCGGACTAGGTTCAAAGCAGGTGAAAAGGCGCGTTCACGACAACGCTGGCGGGACGCGTTGCATTTTAGCGCATAACAGTGAACACGTTTAACTAATTTGTGAAAAAACGCACAAAGTTACCATTAAACAGGTAAAGCACTTCAACGAGGCACGTTGCTACATGAGTAGCGACAACTATGTAAGCTTTGCGGCGTATTTGGAGGCTACTGCCACAAGCCACGGTTAAGTTCGGTTTGGCAATACTCCGACTTTCAGTCCTAGAGGAGACTATGTAAGCGCTTCAAGAGAGCAGCAGTCTCATCCCATCCAAGACAGCCATCGGTTACAGACACCCCGTAGCGCATATTCGGGCTGATGGGTTGCTTTCCTGACAAGAGGTTACTTTCAATCATGATGCCTCTTAGCGCAGATTCGCCTTCAAGTCGCTGTGTTACTACCCTCTCTGCAACAAAGGGCTGTTGCATTGGGTCATAACCCGAGTTTGCATGGCTCGCATCAACGATGAGTGCTTTTGGTAAACCAACTCTATCTAGGTCAGCGACCGCTCTTGCTACACTAACGCGATCAAAGTTCGGCTGGCTCTGCCGTCCACCACGAAGGATCAGGGATGTGTCCTTGTTTCCGTGTGTCTTGACAACACATGCTTGACCGTCATCATCAAACCCAATGTAAGAGTGCGATGCACCAGCAGACACCATCGCATCGAGTGCAACCTGTACACCGCCATCAGTAGCGTTTTTAAAACCAACTGGCAGTGGCAGTCCGCTGGCCATCGCGCGGTGTGGCTGGCTCTCAGTTGTCCGCGCACCGATTGCACCGAAACTTACTAAATCGGTGTAGTAGTCATGTGTAGCGGTATCGAGCAGCTCGGTTGCAACGGGCAAGCCCATGTCGGTGATTTTTACTAACAATGCACGAGCTAGGCGAAGCCCTTCAGCCATGTCATACGTGCCATCCATGCGAGGATCGTTTATTAGGCCACGCCACCCAACCGTTGTGCGCGGCTTTTCGAAGTAAGCCCGAGCCACGATCAGGAGTTTGTCAGAGAGACCACTCGAGAGCTCAGCAAGACGTGTCATATACTCCAGCGCTGCCGACGTGTCATGAATGGAACATGGGCCAACTACAATCAGCATTCGGCTATCGATATGCGACATCACGCGGCGTATCGCATCCCTGCTCTCAGAGACAGTCTGAAGCCCATTTACAGAAACTGGACTTTCTTGCCGAAGGAGCTTTGGAGCAGGAAGCGGAATCCGTTCGGTCTGCTGCTGTGGTCTTACCGTGTCACTCATAAAACTAAAGGCCAATCCTGATGCCAATACAGCATCGCACCAAAGGTGGTATTCCGTTCAAACCAATGCTTGAAAAAGGAACCAAAGTTTATCATTTGGAACCTTTTTCGATTATCGGCCAATCTCCGGACCAGGCTGCTTAGGTACATCGTTTAGCGATGGTGCCTTTATCGTCACTGGCGTCTCGAGGTCGGCTGCTACATCGATTCGCATCAGACGCTCCCGCAATTCCTTGGCAACAGAAGCATAATCACCCGATCCTTTTGCGTTGGAAAGGCGTTCTATAAGGTCATCCACATCGGCATCCGATGTGGCATCAAGACGGACAGATGTCTCCAAATGTGCTTTCGCTGATTGAAGTACCTTGGCATCTAATACATGTCCGTTAACCTTTGGTTGTCCAAGCTGGGCATCCAAAAGGTTCAGTGCAACATATTGGTGCAAAATGCCTTCACGCCCACGCGTGATCAGCTGCAAGTTACGCATATCCTCACGCAGTACACGCCGTTCTTGCTTCACGACTTCCAATGCCTTCTTTTGTCCGCGCATCCCGCTGCCATAGGCAAACAAGATAATGACGCTTCCGCCAACGCCGACGATAATCCGTTTCCAACCATCCTGCTTCATCTACGTGCCTCTTGCTTAGTCCCTAAGGAGTTCATCTTCGGTGTCCTGAGATGAATAGAAATATGGCGTTACGGCTTCGAACTCCGCCGCACAGGTATCGACAATCTTATAGGAAGGCTTTATGCCCATGCCCTTGCGCGCAAGAACGACATCATCGACGCGAACGCCCGCAAGCGCTGCAATCACGCGATCAGGGAATCCAAGCTGCTTTGCTTCTGCAAGTCGCTGGACAAAGCCATCGTTGACACCCGTTAGCCAAAGCTCCATATCAACCAGATTCTTAATCTTTGTGAGGAACCATTCGTCGATGTGACTGGATGCATGAATGGCATCGATGGTGCGCCCGCGACGCATCGCTTCGGCGATTGCAAAAATACGTTCATCGGTGGCAACAGCAATCAAGTGATCCAGATCTTGCTCCGTCCAAGCAGCAGCGTGGCGATAGCCAAGTCCAAGCACGCCAATCTCGAGGGAACGCAGAGCCTTCATGAGGCCAGATTCAAAGCTACGGTCAAGTGCCATCACTTCGCCCGTTGCCTTCATCTGTGTTGTAATCCGTCGGTCAGCGCTCTTGAACTTATCAAATGGCCAGCGTGGAATCTTCACAACACAGTAGTCAAGTGCCGGTTCAAAACAAGCTAGCGTTTTACCCGTGACTTTGTTTTCAATTTCATCGAGGTGTAGGCCGATAGCAATCTTTGCAGCGACACGGGCGATTGGGTAACCCGTTGCTTTACTTGCAAGCGCGGATGAACGCGACACGCGGGGATTAACTTCAATAATGTAGTAACCATAAGTGTCCGGATCCAGAGCAAGCTGCACATTGCATCCGCCTTCGATACCGAGGGCCCGAATAATCTTGAGGCTTGCGGTTCGGAGCATTTGATACTCCTTGTCGCTGAGCGTCTGACTCGGGGCAACCACGATGGAATCACCGGTGTGAACACCCATCGGGTCAAGGTTTTCCATATTACAGATCGTGATGCACGTATCGTTGGCATCACGCATCACTTCGTACTCAACTTCCTTCCACCCAACTAGGCAGCGCTCGATCATCACCTGGCTAACCGGTGAAAGTCGTAACCCACGCCCGCCGATTTCCAGAAGATCGGCCACGGTGTGTGCGATTCCGCCTCCGCTACCACCTAATGTATATGCTGGGCGGACGATGAGTGGCCATGGAAGATTGTCCTCTAGCGAAAGATCCGCAAGTGCTGAATCGGAATCAATGATCCACGACTCGGGCACAGGCTCGCCAATCTCACGCATCAGAGACCGGAACTGCTCACGGTCCTCGGCTTTCTGAATCGTTGACAGAGGTGTCCCGAGGAGCTCAACATCATACTTTTCCAGTATTCCAAGCTCACTGAGCTTACTTGCAAGGTTTATCCCCGTCTGGCCCCCAAGCGTTGGTACCAGGCCTTGTGGGCGTTCCCGTGCGATGATTTGCTCTAGAAACTCCGGAGTCAATGGCTCGATATACACTCGGTCTGCCATCTCAACATCGGTCATGATGGTTGCAGGATTGGAATTAACAAGCACTACAGAGATGCCTTCTTCTCGCAAAGCCCGGCAGGCCTGCGCACCCGCATAGTCGAACTCAGCTGCCTGTCCAATCACAATTGGTCCAGACCCGATAACCATCACCTTTTTTAAATCAGTGCGTCGTGGCATACCTGCTACTCCCTATCATCCAACCATTCATCTTATGTCAAATCAGGCTATGAGGTCATCCTCACCTGCCTCAAAATTCACCGTGCGATTACTTGAAAAACCATACTCAAGCCCATCAATCACCCTGCCGCTTCATCGCATCCGGTACCCGGTACAAATCAATCGTATAGCCGTGATACATGAGAGTCGAAACTCTGTTGTCATCTGATACCAAACCAGGAGCGAAGCCAGCCCACATCCGCTTTGGATATGGCGTCCGCCCAGTCAGGACATAATCGATGTTTAGCGTTTCCACAGGGTTTTTATCGTTTGCCAGGCCCTTGAAAACGGGAGGCAACCGCAGCTTTGTTCCAAAGCCAAGATTGGGTGCCCAGTCACCCGCAACAACAACATTTGAACCTACTTGCTGAGTCAGCCATTCGGACGCCTTCAGCGTGTCATGCTTTCGGGTGACAAACCACGCTGTGTATTGCCCAAGTGATGTCACTAAAAAAACTACTGTAATGAGGGCAGGCGTTAGGTGTTTCAGTAGCCCGCTGCGGAACTTTATCGCGGAAAGGGTAACCGCTAGTGCTGTCAGAAGTGCGAGCAGCTCAGAGTACTTTTTCAGCTCAGCGATGTTATAGATCGGCAGGAGTATGTGATAGCCAAAAAGGAACACAATCACGCACAACGCCCGCCGAAGCCATAACGTCTCCTCAATTGCCTTTACGACATCGGAGAACTGGCTCAACAATACTCCACCGACAACCGCCGCCGATACATGGAAAACCAAAAAGTAGCGACTAGGTGCATATCGAGAAACAAAGATAAAGAGAATGCCCGCGGCGAAACAAACGATGTGCATCAACAACCGTTTGTGGATCCCTTCAATCACCACGTCACGCTTGGATTTATCTGTCCCCATCAGCTTAATCAGAGACCAGATTGAACCAACCAACGCCAAGTTGAGAAACACCGTCGAGCGTGTTTCCATGCGCTGCAAAAAACCAAAGTGATAGCCAATCAGTGCTCGACGGATCATCCACAGCAGCTGAACGAATGACCTTGGCTGCGACTGCATCGTCCTGTAGAAGTTGTTCATCCGAGCAACTTCGGCTCCATGGACACCCAACCACATAACGTAGTAGATGCCAAAGAAAGACACTGCACCGAGCAAATATGGCCAGGTAGCTGAAAAGATGGTCCGAAGGTCACGTTTATTGATAAGTATTAACGCGATGACAGGAGCAGGTAGAAAGATCAAAAATGTCGTCTTGACGGCAAAGGCACCTGCAGCGATAAAGCCACTTAAAAACTTGCTCCAAGGGCGGTCGAGAGTCCAAAGGTAGTAAGACAGCGCAATGACCAGGGTCCCCAGCGACTCCATAAGTCCTAGGCGGTTATAAAGAACATAGCTGCTCTCTAGGCCAAGCAGCATCAGCGAAAAGCGTGCAGCCCTCGGTCCAAAGTCATTTCTTACACCGACATAGACCAATGCACATGTTAGCAATGATGCCACTATGGATATCAGGCGAGCCTGAATCAGTCCGACCCCGAACTGTGTGAAAACCGCTACCTGAAGAGCATGCAACACCGGCGACAGATTGTAGTTATTGAAGCCATCTTGCTCAGGCTTCCCAAATAGGATTTGATTGCGCGCATTGTGGGCATAAAAGCCCTCGTCCGTCCAAATGCCTGTGCCCCAATCGAGGTCCTTCCACGCATCCGCGCCGATATCGACGACCCGAAGGACAACCACCCCGATTACCAACAAGGCAAGAGGCCACCAACTTAGTGACCTCATCTGCTTTACAGCTTCCCGGGGATGTAGCAACCGATTAGCCCTTTGCTACTTCCATACTCGCAACAAACTGATCGAAGTAATGGTTGGAATCGTGCGGGCCAGGAGATGCCTCAGGGTGATATTGGATGGAAAACACTGGCAGGTGCCGATGCCTAAGACCTTCAACCGTCCCATCATTGAGATTGATTTGCGTGACTTCTACATCAGCGGCAGGAAGCGATTCCGGATCAAGTGCATAGCCATGGTTTTGGCTTGTGATCACGACTTTGCCTGTCAGTAAATCCTTAACGGGATGATTTGCACCGCGATGACCAAACGGTAGCTTGTATGTATGTCCACCAAGTGCGCATCCAAGGAGCTGATTCCCTAAACAGATTCCCATGACCGGCTTGCCCGCCTGAATGAGTGATTTCACTGTAGTAATGGCATATCCGAGCAATGCTGGATCGCCCGGCCCTGGCGACAGGAAATAGCCATCGGGGTTAGTAGCAATCAGCACATCGGCTGGCGTGTGTGCAGGGAATACCGTAGTTCGAACTCCCCGTGATGCCAATGAGCGCAAAATGTTGAACTTGATACCGCAGTCAAGTACCGCAACGTGGAAGCGGGCATCAGCTTCGGATGGC
>JAURHZ010000061.1:0-241 GCA_030833025.1 Armatimonadota bacterium | reverse complement strand
GGCCCCCATGTGTATGGTTGCTTTGTTGTGACGCGTGAGACCCAGTCAATCTGGTCATAGCCACTCGTCGATGATTGCAGCTTTTCAAGCAATTCGCCTGCAGATTCAGTGGAGCTGATCGCTCCCATCATCACGCCCTCAGCACGGATAACACGTGTCAGCTGACGTGTATCAATCCCATGGATAGCAACCGTGCCACTCTTTACGAGGTAGTCATTGAGAGTTCCCTGCATTCGCCAGT
>JAURHZ010000060.1 GCA_030833025.1 Armatimonadota bacterium | reverse complement strand
CGCGGATCGGGGATAAACCATGCCAAAATCGCGACGAGCGCGAAGAACATCGGTCCGAATATGTATACAGGTCGCAGGTCAGCCACCGACATTTGCGCGCTCTGTGGAAGTAGCTTGCCGGAGATCTGGGCAACGATCACGTAGCCGACACTGCCGTATACACGTAGCTTAGAATAGGCATCCCCACTGCCATCCGGGCCGACCAGCCGCCCGATAATCACGCCACCAACGATGTTTAGGTATTGATAGCCATTGAGGACGATGGCCTGGAGGAAAAAGAACTTCCACGGCGCCGTGACGTAGGGGAATGCGGCCATCGCCGATGCGGCAGCAATCCCGCTGATAAACATCACGGGGCGGCGCGCATCCCATTTGTCTGACAGTTTGCCAAGCAGCGGTTGGACACCAAGTCCCGTCAGTAAGGCACAGCTAGAAATGATGTTTATCTCGAGTGTCGATAGGCCATTTGCTTTCCAAAAGGGAGCTGTATACGGCTCGAGGAGACCGTAAACAGATACCGTTACGGCCATCACAAAACTAAGGAGAATACACTTTGCCCAGCTGATACCCGGAAGGATGCTTTCTTTAGCCAGCATCATGACTCTTTTGCCTGCTCAAGATGGCTTTCCGATGGCGAAAGGATGGATGTGATTCATCCACAAAGAGGAACAAGATTAGCCCACCAATGCTGGCAATCGCGCTCATCGTGAAGAACATGGCGGTAAACCCGTAATTTTGCATCATCCAGCCGCAGAGCCACATGCTGATGGCGGTGGAAATGCCTGCGGTAACCGCTAGGCGCGCCTGCTCACTTCCCCGTTTGCCTTCTTCTGAACAGTCATTGATATATGCGATTGCAATCGCTCCGACGATGCCGAAGTTGAGGCCATGCAGGGATTGCACGACGGCAGCCCATAGTGGGGTGGGGGCGAAATTGTATGCGATGAGACGTAGTGGCAAAAGGCAGAAGGCCAGCAAGAGCGCGGGGCGCCTACCAGTGCGGTCTGTAAACTTACCAACCTGAAACATCACTAAGACTTCTGTAACCACGCCAAAGGCAAAGAAAACGCCAAGGTCGGATGGTTTTGCGTGCAGGACCTCCGTCAGGTAGATCGGGAGATTAGCCGAAACCCCGTAAAGCGCACCTTGGTAAAACGCATATGCCAATAAAAAAGTTGGAATCAGCTTTGGCATCGCCTGGCTGTTCTGAACAACGGAATTCGGTTTTCTAGATGCAGAGTCATCACTGCTCACAATGTCGTGGACAATGGTCGTCTTCTTTGGATCTGGAATGCGTGTCGAAAGGAGACCAATCAATATGTAGATGATTGGTCCGACGATGAAAATGGGTTGTAGGTCTGGGGCAGACAGCATCCCGCGGTTTGGCAAAAGCTTGCCACAAACGACCGCGACGATTATGTACGTGATGCTTCCCAGCACACGAAAGCGGGTGTATGCTCCGCCACTTTGAGCGGGACCCGCTATGCGTCCGATGATGACGCCGGACACAGTGTTTAGGTATGTGAAGCCATTGGTGCCGAAAATGGAGAGGATCAGCAGGATGGTAAAAGAGTTTGATACGGGGAAGAGGCTGTATGCAATTGCTGCCACGATGGCCGATCCGAGTATGAGTGGTTTCCGTGCATCCCATTTATCCGAAAGGCGGCCAATAAGGGGCTGTACAACCATCCCAGAAAGCAATGCAATCCCGGAAACTAGGTTTATCTCCCACTTGCTTAGGCCCGCCGCGAGGAGGTAGGGGTTTGTATAGGGCTGGATGATGCCAAAGCTGCCCGTGATGAGCGCCATCATCAGACCCAGAAAAATACATTTCTCCCACGAAACACCGGGGAGAGGAGTTGGGAAACGTTTCAGCATGCGTCAGGTTTTGTCCAATGTGGCATTTCCAACGGCAGTTTGAATCTGAACCGTGGTTCCGCCTCCATTGACCATCCCTGCATAGACGGCCCCCATATCGCCAAGAGCGCGGTTGCTCTTCGGGATATTCCATGCACAACGTGCCTTGCCATTAGCAGTAAGGACGGTTGCAAGCATTTTGCTATTTCCCGGGATCTGAACCGTTACATCACCGCTGCCGCTTTGACAAAGCAGCTCCGTCTTCGGAAGCTTGGTGAAGACCGCCTTTAGGTTGCCGCGTTGTGTCTGGAGAGTGCACTGAGATGCTTCGAGCAGTGTGATGCGATCGCATTTGATATCACCGCTATTCACAGAAATGGTGAGATCACCAACGGTGCCATCCATCTCAACATTCCCTGTGCCAACGGTAACGACGGCACTCTTGCGGATTTTCTGTTCCTTGAGGCGGACAGGGCCGGATTCTGCGCGGCAGGTGATGTAAGCAAAGTCACCCTGGAGGTTTGTTTCTCCCTGAATAATGCTGGTGCTAATCGTAAGGCCCGGTGGTGCGGTGATCTCAACAATCAAGCGAACATCGGCTTCTTCTTTGGCATCAATTGCATACGATGGCAACCGGTCGGTCAATGTCAGTGTGCGATCGCCAAACTCGACAAGCTCTTGTGAGTCATCGAGGAGCGCGCGGGCAATCTCACGGCGCTTCGCTTTGACAATGCGCGTGGTCTTCATGGAGAGCGTTTTTGCACCATTATCAACCTGCAGGCGTATATCACCGACCTGCACCGCAAGCTTAATGGATTGAACGGTGCGCGCAGGATAAAGCCACGGCATTTCTCGTTTTTCCTCAGCGAGGCGGCCGCGCCTAAGGCTGATGCGTAGCGGGGTTCCCCGCATTGGTTGCATAGTACAAATTACCCCGGGTAGGGCGGTTTCGTCACGCAGAGAATTCGGCGAATAGATGTATCAGAAGGCCCACTACCCTAGGACAAACTTGATAATCACGCCAGCGACGACTGCACCCGTCAGCGAGCACACAAAGTTCACGACATCGTTGTTGAAGCCCTTAATGCCTCGATACATCCGGGTGCGCTTTCCACAGTGGTAGACCTTTTCTGTCGTCGTTGAACAGATCGCACACCTGCGAAGCTCCTGCATCGTCGATCCCAGCATCGTGTCCGCTGTCGCACCCAATATCCCACCGAAAATGACCGCAAAGGAGACTGGGCTTGCGACTTGCCAGTTTGTGATGGACATCCAGCCGATGACCGCAAGCGTAATCGCACCGCCAAACGAACCATAAATACCAGCCATCGTGATACCGCCGCTTGTTCCCGGCATCACCGGTTTGCGCGTAAACCAGTCCACCGGGTTTGTTCCGTATGTTCGGCCTATTTCGGTTGACCATGTATCTGCCATCGCTGCGGCAATCGCGCCGAGCAGAGCAGCATCCCAGATTGGATTACGCTTACTGACAACAATCATCACCGCGCAGAGCGCTGCCACACCGCCATTTGCGAGGACTTGTGCAGCATCCCGTTTGTCACCCTTTGCGACGACATCTTCAACGATACTGGCTGGCAAACTCTTTTTTCGGTTACGGGACAAATAAGCGCTCGAACCAAAGAATAAGAGAAGACTTAGCGTGCCATACCAAGGTGCACACGCATGGATGATCGTGCCAAGAATGACTGCGGCCACAGCGCCATCACGTGTAAGGAGCTTGAGCTTCAGGGCTGGCAACACGATTGCGGTGGCGAGTAGAAATGCAATTGCGATGGCTGTGATGGTCATGTTTGTTACGCCTGCAGTGGGTGCAGAAGCCTGCAGCTGCAGAGCACTATTATGATGCCCAAAAATCAATGTTGGTATGTCTTTCGCTGCCGGCAACATTGTGACTGCGCAAAGCGCCCGGATGCGTGGTATCACCTTTCGCTGGATGGATGGATTTCTAAGTATCGATAAACCTGCCGGATGGACCTCTCACGATGTGGTCGGCTACATCCGAAAGTCCTTTCGTACCAAACGCGTCGGCCATGCGGGAACCCTTGACCCTGATGCAACGGGAGTTCTCTTAGTCGCGGTCGGAAGTGCTACGCGCCTCCTCCCGTATGTTCAGACCGAACCAAAAATTTATATCGCCAGCGCTGCATTTGGCATCGCCACAACCACCGAGGATGCCAGCGGAATCGAGACCGCGCGCGAATCCGCGGCCGGATTGACGGCTGAATCGATCGCCGCTGTTCTGCCAAGGTTTATGGGAGATATCGAACAGATTCCCCCGATGGTCTCCGCGGTTCACCATAATGGTCAGCGCCTCTATGACCTTGCACGCAAAGGAATTACCGTTGAGCGCGCCGCAAAGACGATTCACATTTTTGACATTAAGCAAGATGACTTCACCCCCGGCGATGTCGCCACATGTGGCTTGACGATTAGCTGCGGAACGGGAACGTACATTCGTACTCTATGCGTTGATATTGGCGCGGCTGTTGGGCTCCCGGCGCATATGGCCACGCTTCGCCGGATACAGGTTGGCCCGCATACCGCGGATGGCTGTGTTCCACCTGAACAGGCGACCGAAGCACATTTGCGCCCGATGGCAGATCTTCTCCCTGAGTGGCCCCGTCTTGCATGCGACGATGCTGCTCTGACGGCACTTTCGTTCGGCCGTGAGCTTGGTGCGAACTATTTGGATGCTAGTGCATGTTCTCCTGTTGTTGCCGGTGATGATGCTCCACACGCACTCGGGGTAGGACCTTCGGGCGACATTGTCGCGCTACTGAAAGCAACACCGCGTGGAACCTGGCAGCCAATCCGCGTGTTCCTAGATGTCGAAGGGAGCCCAAAGCGTGGCTAAACAAACATCGGTAGCAGCCCTCGGCATTTTTGATGGCGTTCACCGTGGGCATCAGGAGCTGCTACGGCAGGCGCAATCTCTTGCCGAGGAACTGGGCGCTGCCCCTATGGCGGTCACTTTCGATCCGCATCCACAGGCCCTTCTGCGTCCCGAAAGCGCTCCAAAGCTGCTGCAGACGCTGCATTCGCGTGTCACGCATCTCCATCACTATGGGGCTGTACGCGTGGATGTCATCCCGTTCACACCTGATTTCGCCGCACTCGAGCCCGAGGCATTTTTGGAATCCATTTGTGATGGTCAAGCGAATGTTATGGGAATCGTGGTTGGAGTGGACTTTCGCTTTGGCAAGGGGCGCAGCGGGGATGCTCAGACCATTTCACAGTTCGCCGAGAAGCGCGGAATTGCTGTTCGTGTAGTAGATGAAGTGATGTACGAAGGGATTGCCGTTCGCTCAACCGCCGTCCGCTCAGCCCTTGCATCTAATGATCTCATTACCGTGACTGGACTACTTGGACATCACTGGAGCCTCACCGGCAGCGTGGTCCGCGGTAAGCAGCTTGGCCGTCAGCTGGGCTGGCCGACAGCAAATATAGCCCATGGAAATGCGCTTGCGATGCCGATGCCAGGTGTCTACGCCGGCTGGGCTGAAGGGCCCTTCGGCCGTCGCATGGCTGCCGTGTCCATCGGTACCAATCCCACCGTCTCCGAAGGTAATCCCGTTACATTCGAGGCTTACCTGCTCGACTTTGATGCCGATATTTACGACACAGAGCTCACCGTAGGCATCGCCGCGCATATCCGTGGGACGGAGAGGTTCTCCAGCCTCGATGCGCTCAAGGCACGGATTGCTGAAGATGTCACAGAGACTCGCCAGCTAATGGCCGGAACTTTGTGGGAGAATGTCTCCTAGCATGGACAGCGCGTATTACCACCAAATGTACACACTCGAAGATGGCCACTGGTGGTTTATTGCGAGGCGTGAGTTTGCACGGACTCTGTTGAAACAGGCTATTGGGCCTCAGACCCAGCCACGTATTCTCGATCTTGGGTGTGGTACGGGCGGCATCCTAGACTCGTTACGCGGTATCGGACCCACAACCGGCGTCGATGTCGAACCGATGGCCCTTGACTTCTGCCGCGAGCGTGGCCACACGGATGTCATCGAAGCAAGCGGCACCGAGCTGCCATTTATGGATGCGTGTTTTGATGCGGTGGTGGCCCTTGATGTCTTTGAACACATCGATGATGACTGTAAAGCTATGGAAGAAGCATTCCGTGTGCTCAAGCCCGGAGGCGTTGCGGTCATTACCGTACCGGCGTACCAGGGGCTGTGGAGCCGCCACGATGTCGCACTGCATCACCATCGGCGGTACACCCTCGGGATGCTGACAAACCGTCTTGAGACGGCTGGGTTTACCGTGCAGCATCAAACGTATACAGTTTCGAGTTTGCTGCCGATAACTTGGTTTATCCGTAGAGTCCTTGCGCCTTTCCGCAGCTCTGGAGCTCCCGTCTCGGATATCAAGCCCACGCCGACTTGGCTGAACAATGTGCTGTTAGGCGTACTGCGCTTTGAAAACTCCATCGCGAGCTGCTGTAGCGTCCCGTTTGGAGTGACGGCCGCGACCGTGGTTCGTAAGCCAGCCCCGTAAGGCCCCTTGATACAATAACGCGTGACTACGCAACGTACCGCAAGCATTCAGCGCGCAACATCCGAGACGGCAATTGACCTCACCATCAACCTCGATGGACAGGGGACATCCACCCTCACCACTGGTGTCGGCTTTTTTGAGCACATGCTCACCCAAATCGCCCGCCATGGGCTCGTTGATCTGACCATCAACGCTAGTGGCGATCTGCACATCGATGACCACCACACGGTGGAAGATTGCGGCATTGCACTCGGCCAAGCCTTGACCCGGGCGCTGGGCGACAAGAAGGGCATCCGCCGCTACGGTGATGCCACAGTCCCGATGGATGAAGCCCTCGTTCTCTGTGCACTCGACTTCAGCGGGCGTGGACAAGCATACGTTGACCTCGATATCCGCGATAGCCGTATCGGCACCTTCGCAACAGAGCTGGTGGAAGAGTTCTTTCATGCGGTTGCGCGCAACGCCGGGATGACTCTGCATATCCGCTCACTGGCTGGGAAAAATGCGCACCATGTCGTCGAAGGGGCATTCAAGGCATTTGGCCGCGCCCTCCGCATGGCAATCGCAAACGACCCACGCGTTGTAGGTATTCCCAGCACTAAAGGCTCGCTATGATTGCCATCATCGATTACGGCGTGGGGAACCTCCGCTCCGTCCAAAAGGCATTCGAAGCCATCGGCCAGCAGGCGGAAGTTACCAGCGATAAAGCTGTGATCGAAGCAGCCAGCCATGTTGTCCTTCCGGGCGTTGGCGCATTTGGCGCAGCGGCATCGACGCTACGCAGTCATGGCCTCGAAGATGTTGCACGGGATGCAGCACTGAGTGGGCGTCCATTTCTTGGGATTTGTGTCGGGATGCAGCTCCTCTTCGATGTTAGCTACGAGTACGGTGAGCATGTTGGCTTAGGGTTGTTACCGGGTTCTGTGGTGTCGTTCGATACGACCAATCCTCAGGCCAAAGTCCCCCAAATCGGTTGGAATGCCATCGAGTGGCAGCGGGAAAGTGCGCTTTCAGCAGCTGTTCCAAGCGGTTCGATGACCTATTTTGTCCACTCGTATTACTGCAAACCATCCGAGGCATCCGATGTGCTTGCGACGACATTCCATGGGATTGAATACGCATCGGCGGTGCAGCGCGGAAACATCACCGGTGTGCAGTTTCATCCTGAAAAGTCCGGCGATGTCGGCCTTGCGCTGATTCGCGCATGGGCGGAGAGTACACATGTTTAATCCGATTCCAGCCATCGACTTAATGAGTGGTCAGGCTGTGCGCCTCCGTAAGGGTGACTTCGAAACCCGTGAACAGGTTGCTGATAACCCCATCGATGTCATCAAGAGCTTTGCCGCGGCCGGCGCGACGAGAGTGCATATTGTGGATCTCGATGGTGCACGAACGGGCGCTCCTGTAAACCATGATGTCATCGCGCAAATGATTGCTGCCGTTGATGTTCCTGTCCAAGTGGGTGGCGGGCTTCGGACCCTCGAGCGTGTTCACACAATTTTGGCGCTCGGTGCCGACCGTGCCGTGGTCGGGACAAGTGCTGCCACAGACCCGGAACGCATTGCTGAAATCCTCGGCGATGCGGGAGACAATATTGTCGTAGGCGCGGACATGATTGATGGCTATGTGGCAACCCATGGCTGGCAGGTTTCATCCGGTGAGCGGGTTGAGGACTTTGGCATCCGGATGGTCGGGCTTGGTGCGCAGCGTTTTTTGTTTACCGATGTCTCCCGTGATGGCATGCTGCAAGGCTGTAATGTCGATGCGACGGCAGCATTTGCGCTTGCAGTAGGAAAGCCCGTGATTGCAAGTGGCGGCGTTCGGGACATGGATGACATCCGGGCACTGGTTGCCCGCTACAAAGATGGCATCGAGTCTGTCGTGATGGGCAAGTCGCTTTACAGTGGAACGCTAGATTTAGGGGAAGCGCTCACCTACGCACGGGAACAAAGTTAAGTTTAGATTCGTAGGGAATTCCAATGCATGATGGTCCTCCTCTAGCCTTTCTTCTCCTCCTTGGAAGCTGTGTTCCTATTTTGGCCGTACGTAGCCTTGTGATTGGGATTATGCGCGCCAAGGATGGTCAGGTTGGTAACAAAATTGCATCCGGTGAACTAGATCAGCTGCGCGCACAAGTTTCAGCCCTAACAGAACAAGTGGACCAGCTGCGAAACACATCCACTGGCTTCGACTTGTCCTTCGATAAGCGCCTCTCTGAGATTGAGCTGAATGCGCGCCTCGCAAAGCTCAATGATGCGCCGGTATCGCAGAGTAACCCGCAAAACAGATAAGGTCCTGACTCGTGACAACAGAGCATCTTGTTATTCTTTGCCTTTTTGGATGGATTCCCATCACAGCCGTGGGAACCCTGATCAAGACCATGCGTGCGGGCGGTGGCAAGGGTGGAAAAGTCAGTAACAAGCAACTCGATGCCATGCAATCCGAGCTTGACCAGCTGCGAGCTGAAATGGATCAGCTACGCAATACATCCACAGGGTTTGACCTTTCCTTTGACAAGCGCCTCTCGGAAATCGAGCTCCAAGCACGGCCGGCAAAGCTCAAGGATGCTCCAACAGCACAGAGCATCAATCAAACGCATCAGCGCTAAGTGTAAGATACAGGTGCCATGAAACTAGCACCCGCACTACTTACGTCCACCATCGTTGCAATTTCAGCATGGGCTGCATTCGCCCAGCCAAACATCCAAGTCCAGCCATCAATCGTAACGCCTGTGCTAACGGGTAGCATCCAGCATGCACCGATCAACGAGCAGAGTGGCTTGGTTAAGAGCCGGCACTTCAAGGACACGTGGTGGGTACATAATGACTCTGGAGATAGCGCACGTCTATTTGCCGTCAAGCTGGATGGCTCGGTTATCTACCCTCCGTTTTTGCGAGATATTCGCACGGGTAAAGTAGATGCTAAGAATCCAAAGGCGCTCTATCAGGGCATTCCAGTCGACCTTGCCGCAAACCACGACTGGGAAGACATCACCACCGATGGCACCAACCTCTACATCGCGGATACGGGCAACAATGGCAATGCTCGGCGTGATCTAGGCGTTTATGTCGTTCCGGAACCCAACCCTGCGGCGGCTGAGCGTGCGACGGCAGTGCGACGTATCAGCGTTCGTTACCCTGATCAGACCGCTTATCCAGATCCGCAAAACTGGCAGTTTGACTGCGAGGCTGTTTTCCATTATCGAGGGCGGCTTTGGTTTTTGACAAAACACCGAATGGCAGGCAAGATTTCCATCCCGCAGACAGGGACAAAGCTGTACGCGATGCCAACGCGCATTATCAGTGGTGATATGAATGTCCTTGAAAAGAAGGACAGCCTTCCGGATATGGGTGGCTGGGTGACAGGGGCATCGGTGTCGCCAAATGGCCGTACGCTTGCAATTTTGACCCACTTCCCAAAGGCGAGTGTGTGGTTTATTCAGCTGGATGGCAAATCTGACAAGCTATTGCAAGGCCCAAAGCAACAGGTTGTTATTCGTGATTCTGGGCAATGTGAAGCGGTAGCATTTGATGACAACGACACCGTAATTGTCAGCAATGAAGAAGGTCGTCTCATGACGATTGACATGCCTCACTAAGGGTGACGTGTTGTTGAGGCATCGTTTTTGGTTGATATAGGGTACGCTAGGGAAACTCCAGCGATGAGGTGATGGACATGAAGAACATCTTGAACACAGTTTTGGCACTCGGCCTTCTCGGCGTAGTGACAACGGCACAGGCCGGCGGACCAGCACCAAAGAGTGTGCATGACTTTACAATGAAGCGCATCGATGGCAAGCAGCAAAAGCTCAGCGCATACAAGGGCAATGTTGTCCTCGTTGTTAATGTCGCGAGCAAGTGTGGCTTGACCCCTCAGTATGAAAAGTTGCAGGCGTTGTATGCAAAGTACAAGGACAAGGGCCTGCGTATCGCAGCATTCCCGGCCAACAACTTTGGTTCGCAGGAGCCAGGCACCGATACAGAGATTTCTCAGTTCTGTACGCTGAACTACAAGGTCTCGTTCGACATGTTCAGCAAGATTAGCGTCAAGGGCGCGGATATCCACCCGCTTTACCAATACATGACAACGTTGCCTAAGTACAAAGGTGACATCGCATGGAACTTTGGTAAGTTCTTGGTCGACAAGAACGGGCAGGTTATTGCTCGTTTTGAGCCAGCAACGGACCCAACCGCTGAAGACGTAGTCAAAGCGATCGAGGCAGCTCTCGCCGCGAAGTAACTAAGTTTTTACTTAGCCTTTAAGCCACTCTGTGATTTACAGGGTGGTTTTT